>CAZMQC010000068.1:0-4044 GCA_964568295.1 uncultured Spongiibacteraceae bacterium
GACTGGGGCTTGGCGGCGCTGGCTAAGAAAGAATACGAAGAATCCATCGATGAGATGAAACACGCAGATTTGTTGATTAAACGTATTTTATTTCTGGAAGGTATTCCTAATCTGCAGCACCTCGGCAAGTTGTTAATCGGTGAAAACACCTTAGAAATGTTGCAATGCGATTTGCAAATCGAGCAAAAAGCCATTCCTGATTTGCGCGAAGGTATTGCTTACTGTGAGGATGTTCGAGATTACGTTAGCCGTGATTTGTTACGACAAATCCTCGATTCCGAAGAAGATCACGTTGATTGGCTTGAAACCCAACTTAGCTTGATTGAGCGCGTGGGTATTGTTAACTACGAACAAAAACAGATGTTGCCTGCTGACGAATAGTAAATTTACTTATTGTAAGCGAGCAATAAAAAGCGCTGTTGGCATCAACCACAGCGCTTTTTTTATTAGTTCACCGCCACTTTTACTGTTGACGTTGGCTGAAATACCTGCGCATCAAAAGCATTTTCGCTACGCGGATTAAACCACGCCAACTCATCGGCTAAAGCGGCTACTTCCCCTAATAACAATAAAGCAGGCGATTTTACATTTTTCTGCTTAGCGATTTCTGGCAAGTTAGCCAAGGTACCTGTAATCACGCGTTGATTTAAGCGGCTGCCATTTTCAACGATGGCGAAAGGTGTGCTTAGCGAACGGCCATGTGTTACCAATTTGTCGCGGAATTTCTGTAGCTGCGCTACGCCCATATATACCGCCAAGGTTTGGTTAGCTTCGGCTAAACCTGCCCAGTTCACATTGTCTTCCGAGTTTTTGCAATGGGCGGTAACAAAGCGTACCGATTGGGCGTAATCACGGTGAGTTAATGGCACGCCACTATAAGCTGAACATGCACTTGCTGCGGTAATGCCTGGAATAACACGGTATGAAATGGCGTGCTGTTTTAAGAATTGTAGTTCTTCACCACCACGGCCAAATATAAATGGGTCGCCGCCTTTTAAGCGCACGACTTGCAAGCCTTTATTAGCGTAGTCCACTAATAGTTGCTGAATTTCTTCTTGTTTGTAGGAGTGTTTACCTGCGGCTTTGCCTACGCAAACGGTTTCGGCATCGCGGCGAATCAGTTGTAGCACATCTTTAGACACTAGCTGATCATAAAACACCACATCAGCGCTTTGTAAGGCTTGAAAGCCATGCAAAGTTAATAAGCCCGCATCGCCTGGACCTGCGCCTACTAAGGTAACAAAACCTTTTTGGCTGCTAGTTGGGGCTGTGCTGTTCAACATGGCCTGTAATGCGTTTGCTGCGGCTTCTTCATCTTCGCGCTTTATATGTGCAGCTACCAAGCTTTCTGGTAATTTTTCATAAAACTCGCGGCGCTCATTCAGCTTAGGGAAAGCCGCTTTGATTTGTTGACGGAATTTAGCGGTTAGCTCTATTAAACTGCCCATCGAGCGATCTAAACGCGCTTCAATATCGGCTCTCACTCTGCGCCCTAAAGCAGGTGCGGCACCCGCAGTAGAAATAGCAATTTGTAAGAGACCACGATCAATAATCGCTGGTACCTGAAAATTACATAATTCTGCAGTATCAACCACGTTAACCAAGCGGTTGCGCTGTTCAGCCGCATTGGCTATACGGGCGTTAAGGCTCATATCATCAGTAGCGGCAATGGTTAACAAGTGATTATCTAATAGCGCTTCTTCAAATTGCGCGCCGCCAAATACTACATCACCTTGCTCACACCATTGCGCAACTTGGTCGCTTAGTTCTTTAGCAATTACGGTGATATAAGCACCCGCTTCTAAAAGGCTTTCGATTTTTCTTTCGGCAATCACGCCGCCGCCCACTACCAGTACGGGGCGCTGTTTTAAGTCGGCAAATAAACCATATAAACGCGACATTGTATTATTCCTGTATTTGTTCGATGTATTGAATCACTTGTTGTACCAAGCGTTCGATATTGTTGCGCTCGCCCTGTAGATGTAATTCGGGCTGTTCTGGCGCTTCATAAGGTGCATCAATGCCTGTGAAATCTTTAATTTCACCCGCTCTGGCTTTGGCATAAAGCCCTTTGATATCGCGTTCTTCACATAGGCTAATCGGCGTATCTACGTGAATTTCGTGGAACTGATTGTCGGCAAATAAAGCACGTGCTGCGGCTCTGTCGGCTTTGTAGGGGCTAATCGTGCTGACTAATACAATCAGCCCTGCATCGGCCATAAGCTGCGCAGTCGCCGCCACGCGGCGAATATTTTCTTGGCGATCTTCAGCACTAAAGCCTAAATCAGCATTTAAGCCGTGGCGTAAATTATCGCCATCAAGTAAATAGGTGTGATAGCCCAAGGCGTGTAAGCGGCTTTCAACTTTATCCGCGATAGTGGATTTGCCCGCACCTGAAAGGCCGGTAAACCATAAGCAGGCAGGCTTTTGCCCTTTTAATTCGGCACGTTTTTGTGCATCTACTTTGGTATCTTGCCAGCGCACGTTATCGCTGCTGTTAACGGCATTAGCAATAGTACCTGCGGCCACAGTGGCATTGCTTTGACGGTCAATCAAAATAAACGCACCTAGCTGGTGATTTTGCTGATAGGCTTCAAAAGCAATCGGTGCTTCAAGGCTTAATTGGCACAAGGCGGCTTCGTTAAGTTGTAATCTCTCGGCACTGAGCTTTTCTTGATTATTGATATCAATTTTATGCACGATGCGAGTGATTTTGGCGTTGCTAGTTTGTGCGCCAATTTTTATGCGATACGGCTGATTCAGCTGTAAAGTGCTTTCGTCTAACCACAAAACATTAACGTGAAACTGATCGGCTACCGGCGCAGGGTTTTGCGCGGAAACAATCACATCGCCACGACTAATATCGCGTTCATCATTCAGCACCAAATTAATGGCTTGCCCTGCAAAGGCTTGCTGTAAATCACCATCGGCAGTAACAATGCGGGCAACGCTGGAGCGAGTACCGCTAGGCAATACAATTACTTCATCGCCAACATTGATGCTACCTGCGGCTACTTGGCCTGCATAGCCGCGAAAGCTGGAATCTGGACGGCACACCCACTGTACGGGCAAGCGGAACGCCAACTGTTGCTCTTTTTGCAACAGTTCAACCGTTTCTAAATGGTTTAATAAGCTTAGGCCCTGATACCACGGTGTTTGCTCGGATAGTTGGCTGATATTGTCACCGCGCAAAGCCGATAAAGGAATCGCTTGAATATGCTCAATGCCTAGGGATTGCGCTAAGGCACGGTAATCACTTTCTATCGCATCAAAGGTCGCTTGATCAAAGCCAACCAAATCCATTTTATTCACAGCCAAGACAATATTTTTAATGCCCAGTAAGCTGCAAATCCAAGTATGGCGGCGGGTTTGAGTTTGCAAACCTTTACGCGCATCCACCAAAACAATGGCTAAATCAGCGGTTGATGCGCCAGTGGCCATATTACGGGTGTATTGTTCGTGACCAGGGCAATCCGCCACAATAAATTTGCGCTTATCAGTGCTGAAAAAGCGATACGCCACATCAATGGTAATGCCTTGCTCACGTTCAGCAGATAGGCCATCCACCAATAAAGCAAAATCGAGTTCGCCTTGTTGGGTTCCGTGTAATTTGCTGTCTTTTTCTAGTGCGGCTAATTGGTCATCAAACAGCATTTGGCTGTCATACAGTAAGCGCCCCAAAAGGGTGCTTTTACCGTCATCGACGTTGCCGCAGGTTAAAAAGCGCAGTAAACCTTTGTTTTCATGTTGTGCTAAATAAGCATCAATGCTTTCGCTAGTAAATTCTTCTGTTGTATCAAATGCTATGGCTTGCATGGTATTCACCTAAATTCTTTTATTCCCAATTAATTAAAAATAGCCTTCAAGCTTTTTCTTCTCCATCGACGCCGCTTCATCTTGGTCGATCACACGACCTTGGCGCTCGGAGGTATGGGTTAGTAGCATTTCTTGAATCACCTTGGGCAAGGTATTCGCCTCGGACTCAATCGCGCCTGTTAAGGGGTAGCAGCCTAAAGTGCGAAAACGCACATTGCGTAATTCTGG
>CAZMQC010000068.1:4144-8117 GCA_964568295.1 uncultured Spongiibacteraceae bacterium
CTCCAACGGTGATGGCTATTGCGGAAAGAAAACACTCGCTCTTTGGCACGTGATTTTTCTTCATCACGGCGTGCGCCACCAATGGCAGCATCAAAGCCGTATTTGTCTAAAGCCTGCTTTAAAGCTTGGGTTTTCATCAAGTCAGTATGCACGGCGCTGCCGTGTATAAACGGATTGATATTCTGCTCTATACCTTGTGGATTGGTGTGTACCAATAATTCCACGCCAGTTTCTTCTGCACGCTGATCACGAAAGCTAATCATTTCCTGAAACTTCCATAGAGTATCAATGTGCATCACAGGAAACGGCGGCTTAGCAGGGTAAAACGCTTTTAGCAATAAATGCAGTAAAACTGAGGAATCCTTACCAATAGAATAAAGCATCACAGGATTTTGAAACTCCGCAGCCACCTCACGCATAATGTGGATGGCTTCTGCTTCAAGTTGCTGTAAGTGGGTTAACTGGGGGGCTGTAGTTGCCATGTTCAACTCCTGCAATGCCTGTTGCTATAATTCTGTATGTAATCCGCATTCGCGCTGTAAACCAAAAAAGCGTGTTTCTTCTTCGCTCATGCCGTCTTCTAAAGGGCGTGTGGTATGCACATCGCCGACTGAGGCATAGCCTTTTTCCCATAAAGGGTGATAAGGCAAATCGTATTGTTTTAAATAATTCCACACATCGCGGTTGCTCCAATCGGCAATCGGATGCACTTTGTAACGCGCTTGTTTTTGTTCAACAAACTGGATTTTGTCGCGGCTTTTCGCCTGCTCTCGACGCAAGCCAGCAAACCATGTTCCTACTTGCAACTCGCCTAAGGCGCGCTCCATAGGCTTGACTTTATTGATGCGGTTATAACGCTGAATACCTTCTTCGCCCTGCTGCCACAATTTACCGTAACGCGCTTCCTGCCAAGCAGGGCTAACAGGCGCACGATACACTTTAAGATTGAGCTGCAAACGATCTTGTAGCTGATCAATAAATTGATAGGTTTCAGGAAATAAATAGCCAGTATCTACCAGCACTACGGGAATATCCGCCTTTAATTGGCTTAATAAGTGCAAGCAAACCGCCGCTTGAATACCAAAGCTAGAGCTTAAAATGTGTGTGCCAGGCAGGTTTTTTAGCGCCCATTGGGCGCGTTCTACTGCTGTTAAATCCTCAAATTGGCGATTGATTTGCTCTAATGAAAAGTCAATCACTTGGCTCATTAGGCATACTCCAACGCTGGACGACGCTTAGGCGGTGTAACAATGCCAACACGGGCGACAAAATCACCAAAACGCTCTTCGGTTGCACGCTCTTTAGCAAAGCGAGCAAATAGCTCATCTAAGGAAGCCAAGATTTCTGCTTCATTGATATTTTCTTTATACAACGCGTTTAAACGCTCGCCTTTATGGTCTGCACCTAAGCGCAAGTCATAGCGACCAATAGAGCGCCCAACTAAGGCAATCTCGCCAATATACGGACGTGAACAGCCATTCGGGCAGCCTGACATACGGAAATGCAGCTCTTCTTGTAGTAAGCCGTATTTATCCAGCAAAGCTTCCACTTTATCTAAAATAGTCGGCAAATAGCGCTCACTTTCTGCCATCGCCAAGCCACAGGTAGGCAGAGCCACACAAGCAATGGCTTGCTGACGAATAGGGGTAGAAGTTTTGTAATCCGCCAACTGATATTGCTCAACCAAGGCATTGATAGCGGCTTTATCTTGTTCAGCAACACCCGCGATAATCACGTTTTGGTTACAAGTCATACGGAAGTTGCCTTGGTGAATCTTGGCAATTTCACGTAAACCGGTTTGATGCTGCACTTTTTCATTATCCAACAAGCGACCGCTAGGCAGTTGTAAGGTTAAGTGCGAACGGCCATCTTGACCTTTAATCCAGCCGAATCGATCGCCGTTATGTTCAAAATAATACGGGCGCGGCGCTTCAATTTTAAAACTTAAGCGCGACTGCAATTCATCGCGATACCATTGCAAACCACGATCATCGATAGTGTATTTCAAGCGTGCATTTAAGCGCTCTGAACGATCGCCAAAATCGCGCTGCACCGCCACACCATGCCATAGCGTTTCTAGCAAATGCTCTTTGGGCACATAGCCGATTAAATCGCCTAGCTGCGGATAGGTTTTATTATTACCAAAGCTTGTGCCCATACCGCCTCCAGGGGCTAAGTTAAAGCCCACTAAGTGGCCGCTCTCGATAATGGCGATTAAGCCGAAATCTTGCGAAAACACATCAATATCGTTGTAAGGCGGTACGGCTACACCAATTTTGAATTTGCGCGGCAAATAGGTTTCACCTAATAGCGGCTCATGATCTTGACTACCGTCAGTGGTTTTTTCTAACTTATCTACCCAAAGCTCTTTATAGCCTGTGGTGCGCGGCTCTAAATGCTCCATGATTTTATGCGTCCACTCATACACTTCCGCATGGGCGTTGGATAGCTCAGGGTTTACCGAAGACACTACGTTACGCACCACATCACCGCAGGCAGCAATGGTGGAAAGCCCTGTATCCCAAACGCCACCAATTAAATCGCGCAAATGTTCTTTACGAATACCATGGTATTGAAAGGTTTGGCGCGTGGTAATGCGTAAACCGCTGCTGGCATATTGTCTGGCTAAACCATCTAAATCTAACCATTGCTGGCTAGTGACCACACCGCCAGGAATGCGTGCGCGCACCATAAAACGATAATCAGGCTCTAGCTTTTGTTTGCGGCGTTCATCACGAATGTCGCGGTCATCTTGCATATAACTGCCGTGAAATTTCAGCAGTTTAGTGTCATCTTCAGTAATCGCACCCGTGGTTAAATCCGCCAAACCTTGGTCGATAGTGCCGCGTAAAAAGCGGCTGTTAATTTTAATATGCTCTAAAGCGGACAAGTTATTATCAGTCATGTCTAATCCTAAAAATTAATATACATCTCTGGCGTAACGGCCTTGGTTCATCAAATCTGTTAACCAATTTTGTGCATCGGTAGTCGATTTACCGCTTTGCTCGGCGATGACATGAATCAAGGCTTGATGAACATCAGGGGCCATATATTCAGCATCACCACAGACATAAATATGTGCGCCTTTCTCTAACCAAGCCCACAGCTCTTTAGCTTGTTCACGGATGCGATCTTGCACATAGATTTTGTGTTCTTGGTCACGCGAGAAAGCCACGCTTAAATGCTGCAAATCACCATTGCGCAGGGCTTCACGCCATTCGGTTTGGTAAAGAAAATCTGAGCGCAAATGACGGCTACCGAAAAACAACCAGTTACGCCCCGTTGCTTCACTTTCAATACGCTCTTGTAAGAAGGCGCGAAACGGCGCAACACCCGTACCAGGGCCAATCATAATGACGTCTTTGCTGCTGTCTTCGGGTAGCCGGAATCTATCGTTGGCATCAATAAAGACGGGAACTTTGTCGCCTTCTTCTAAATGCGCTAAATAGTGAGAAGCCACGCCGAAACGCTGCTCGTCGCCTACGGCATAATTCACATAATCCACCGTTAGGTGTACTTCTTCACCCACCGCCGCTTGGCTTGAAGCAATGGAGTACATACGTGGCGCTAAAGCACGTAAGCTTTCAATAAACGCTTGAGCTGTCCAGTTAGCAGGGTATTCACGCAAAAAATCAATTAACTGAGTTTTACTTAACAGGCGCGCCAAATCGGCTTGGCCACCTCCAGCTAACACGGCATTAAGCTTGTCGCTATTGGCACGTTCGGCATGAGCCACAATAAACGGACGAGTTAATACGGTTAGCTCGCGGTAATGCGTTAACCATTCCTGCACTGTATGAGTTTTATCTTTTACGGTAATCGTTTCGCCAGCTTGTAAACCCAGCTGCTGAATCACCGCTTGTACTAATTGCGCGTCTTGCGTTGGCCATACACCTAAGGCATCACCTGCTTGATAGTGAATGCCGCTGCCCTCTAAAGACAACTCATAATGGCGCACATCTTTATCGCTATC
>CAZMQC010000069.1:0-5410 GCA_964568295.1 uncultured Spongiibacteraceae bacterium
TAGGCTTGCGTATGGAGCGTCACTGCTCAAACTCTGAAAAAGTAGCGGAGTTTCTGCAAAATCATGAAAAAGTGAGCTGGGTGAATTACGCAGCATTGCCAACCAACAAATACTACGATATTGCGCAAAGAACCACAGGCGGTAAAGCGTCGGGGATTATCAGCTTCGGTATTAAAGGCGGTCTTGAAGCAGGCGCGCGTTTTATTGATGCCTTGCAAATGGTTTTACGTTTGGTGAATATTGGCGATGCGAAATCCTTAGCTTGCCACCCTGCAACCACAACCCACCGCCAGCTAAACCCAGAAGAAATGGCTAAAGCGGGCGTAAGTGAAGACTTAGTGCGCTTGTCGATTGGTATTGAACATATCGACGATATTTTAGCCGATTTAAGTCAAGCGTTAGATAAGGCTTAAGGCGCTCTTACCGTTGCCGCATGATGCGGCAACGGCATTATTGTACGTATAGGCAATAGGGAAATAAATATCTCGCTATCACCAAAATCCGCGAATTTTTCCAATAAAAACTAGTCATACCCCCTAGTTTTTTGTTATTTTCTTTACCCCGTTGTTTGCACATTGACAGCGTTAACAATGCAAAACAAGACCGATTCATTACCGTGGTGGCCATGTTTTTATTTCTTCTCCTGCTCACGCCCTTTTTAGGGGTGCTTGTTGCTAGTACTTTTCCTATTCATGCACGTAATCTTGCTGCTTGGTTTGCGGCTTTCATTGCTTTTATTGGCGTTGTATTAATCGTAGTGCATTACCCAGATGTGGTGGAGCATGGTGTGCTGCGCTGGCAGTTGGATTGGATGCCTGATTATGGCTTAAATCTGATTTTACGCATGGACGGTTTGGTTTGGCTATTTAGCTTATTAATTCAAGGTATGTGTTTGTTAGTGGTGCTGTATGCGCGTTATTACATGTCGGCGCGAGATCCCGTACCGCGCTTTTTTACCTTTTTATTGGCTTTTATGGCCGCTATGCAAGGACTTGTTTTATCAGGCAATTTAATTCAGTTAGTGGTGTTTTGGGAGCTAACCAGTCTTGTTTCTTTTCTATTAATTGGCTACTGGCATCACCGCCGTGATGCACGTCGCGGCGCACGAATGGCATTAACGGTAACGGCTGCAGGCGGGTTATGCCTGTTATTGGGTATGTTATTGCTTGGTCAGGCTGCGGGCAGTTGGGATATTGACCAAGTTTTGGCTTCTGGCGATACGGTGCGTAATCATCCATGGTATTTGCTGATCTTATTGATGGTAGCGCTCGGTGCTTTTACCAAAAGCGCGCAATTCCCGTTTCATTTTTGGCTGCCTCACGCCATGGCTGCGCCTACGCCAGTATCGGCTTATTTGCATTCAGCCACCATGGTGAAAGCCGGTATTTTCCTACTGATTTTATTGTGGCCAGTGTTATCGGGTACTCAGCAATGGTTGTGGCTGGTTGGCGGTGCGGGTGTTTTTACTTTCTTATTAGGCTCATTTTCAGCGATTTTCCAGAAAGATATGAAAGGATTGCTTGCTTATTCCACCATCAGCCATTTGGGTTTGATTGTTTTTTTGCTGGGGCTTTCTACGCCGTTGGCAATGGTGGCGGCGATTTTCCATGTGCTTAATCATGCGACGTTTAAAGCGTCTTTGTTTATGGCGGTGGGGATTATTGACCATGAAACCGGAACGCGAGATATGGGGCATTTACGCGGTTTAGCAAAGGTGATGCCTTATACCGCGGTATTAGCGATTGTTGCGAGTGCGGCAATGGCGGGCGTGCCGCTATTAAATGGCTTTATCTCTAAGGAAATGTTTTTTGCTGAAACCCTGTCGGCGGGTGTGCGGGTGTTTGACTGGATGAGCGGCGCAGCGTTGATGATGGGCATTTTTAGCGTGGTGTATGCGCTGCGTTTTATTCAGGTATTTTTTGGTCAGCTACCTAACGATTTACCGCGTGAACCACATGAAGCACCACGTTGGATGCGCATTCCTGTGGAGTTTTTAGTGATTTGTTGTTTAGTGGTAGGCATGGTGCCAGCTTTTAGCATTGGTGTATTACTGGATCAAGCCGTGCAATCGGTGCTGCATGAGCAGACGCCACATTACGACCTAGCGTTATGGCATGGCTTTAATTTGCCGTTGTTGATGAGTACCTTGGCGTTAGTTTTAGGCGCTTTGTTATTTTGGCTGTTGTGGCGTCACGCCAATTTGCGCCATATTGCTAAAACGCCCGCCGTGTCGCGTTTAAGCGGCAAGCGTTTATTTGAAAGTTTTATGGTGCGTCTTGTTGATGTGGCTAGCGAGTTCGAACGCGTGCTGCGAGCGAGGCGTTTACAGCCGCAAGTTTTTAATTTGATGCTAGTTGGCTTTTTGGCGATGTCGCTGGTGTTATTGGCTTACGCACAATCCTCATGGCCATTATATCGAACCGAGCTTGATCTGAACTTTGCACTTGTTTGGTTGATGGGCGCGGTTTGTGCAATTGCGGCGGCTTGGCAGGCTAAATTCCATCGTTTGGTCGCTTTAATGCTAGCGGGCGGCGTTGGGGTTGCAACCAGCCTTACGTTTTTATGGTTTTCTGCGCCAGATTTGGCGTTAACGCAGTTGGTCGTGGAAACGGTGACTATTGTGTTGTTGCTATTAGGGCTGCGTTGGCTACCGCCGCGTATTGTGCATATTAATCCGCAGCGTACCTTGCGAGCCAAGCTGCGCCGTGGTCGCGATTTAATTTTGTCATTATTGGCGGGCTTGATGATGGCAGCCATTAGCTATGCAGTGATGATGAAGCCGGGCAGTCGTGTTTTAAGTGATTTTTATATTAGCAATGCGTTGCCCGGTGGCGGTGGTACCAATGTGGTGAATGTGTTGCTGGTGGATTTTCGTAGTTTTGATACGTTGGGCGAAATTACCGTATTAAGCATTGTGGCGCTTACGGTATTTGCGTTGCTGCGGCGTTTCCGTCCTGCGCCAGAAAGTACGCTTCCGCCATCGCAGCAAAGTAATCCGCAAGATCCTGCAAGCAGGCAGCGTTTGTCGGAGCAACTTAGCCAAGGTTATTTATGGGTGCCTAGCGTGTATTTGCAGTGGTTGTTGCCGATGATTATTGTGGTGGCGTTATATATGTTTATGCGCGGGCATAATTTACCTGGTGGTGGTTTTATTGCGGGTCTAATTATGGCCTGTGCGTTAACTGCGCAATATATGCTGGGCGGCACATTGTGGATGGAACAACAGTTTCGCTTACGTTTATTGTATTGGATGGGCGGTGGCTTGCTGCTAGCGCTGCTGACGGGCATGGGGGCTTGGATTTTGGGCTATCCCTTGCTAACAACGTATACCGCCCATTGGCATTTGCCGTTATTGGGCGAGGTGCATGTACCTACGGCTTTTCTGTTTGATTTGGGCGTTTTTGCTACAGTAGTGGGCACCACGATGTTGATTTTGGTGGCGTTGGCGCACCAAGCCTTACGCACCTTACCGCCGCAGCAAGGTAAACAAGCCAATGCAGGCACATTAAAACATTTACGCGAGCGGGGTTTGCACTGATGGAACTGATATTAGCGTTGGCGATTGGCGTATTATTTGCTGCGGGTACATGGTTAATTCTGCGTCCACGCAGTTTTCAGGTGATTATGGGGCTGATGCTACTGTCTTATGCGGTGAATTTGTTGCTGTTTGTTAGTGGGCAGCTGTGGCAAGGTCTGCCGCCGATTTTACAAGAAGGGCAGGTTGCAGATCCAAGTTTATACGCCGATCCCGTGCCGCAAGCTTTGGTGTTAACCGCGATTGTGATTGGCTTTGCTACAACTGCCTTATATTTGGTGGTGTTACTGGCTTCGCGTGGACTGAGCGGTACGGATCACGTTGATGGCGTTGAGCAGGGGCTAGAATAATGGCTTGGCTGGATCATTTAATCACTCTGCCAGTTGTTATTCCCTTATTGTTCGGGGCGTTGTTACTGCTGATTAATGAACGCCACTATAAGCTGAAGTTCTGGCTGAATATGCTGGCAGTGTCTGGCTTGTTATGGGTGGCGATTGCTCTGATTGTTATTGTGGATACAGCTGCGCCTAGCGCTTATCAAGCAGCAAGCTGGCCCGCGCCGTTTGCTATTAGCTTAGTGATTGACCGCTTTAATGCCATGATGCTTATGCTGGTTGCGGTAGTCGCGTTAACTACCTTGTATTTTTCTTATCGGCGCTGGGCAAGAGCTGGTGTACATTATCATTCCTTGTTTTTGTTCTTGCTGATGGGCATGAATGGCGCGTTGATTACGGGCGACTTGTTTAATCTGTTTGTGTTTTTTGAAGTGATGTTGGCGGCGTCCTATGGCTTGTTGCTGCACGGCAAGAATAAAATTCGGGTACGGGCGGGCATGAGCTTTATTACCATTAACTTGGTTGCCGCTTTTTTCTTTTTAATCGGTATTGCCTTGCTTTACGCATCGACGGGCACATTAAGCTTTGCTGAGTTAGCGACGATAAGCAGCGCTTTGACGGGTGCGGATAAGGGATTATTTGAAGCGGGTATTGCGGTTTTGGCAGTGGCGTTCTTGGCAAAAAGCGGTATTTGGCCACTTGGTTTTTGGATGCCAGTTGCTTATAGCGCAGCCGCTCCACCAGTTGCAGCTTTGTTAACCTTAGTGACCAAGATGGGGATATACGTGCTGTATCGCTTGTGGTCGTTGGTGGTTGCCGATAATGGCAGTCAACTGGTTGAAACGGGTGCGCTGTTTTTGTTTTGGGCGGGCGTGGTAACGATGCTATACGCTAGCTTAGGCTTATTGGTTAGCCGTGATTCGCGGCGCTTAGTCAGTTATAGCGCCATGCTGTCGTCGGGTATTTTGGTGGCTATTTTGGGCTTTCAACAAGCCAGTATGATTGCGGCAGGTTTGTTTTATTTGCTTAGTTCCGCTTTAGCGGTTGCCGCTTTTATGCTGTTATTTGAGTTAACCGATCGCCTGTATTCGCCGCTGTCCGTGCAGCGCGCAGCGGTACTCAAGAGCTTGGATGAGGATGTACAGGAAGATGAAACGCCGGGTGTTGTTATTCCCCTTGCCTTGGCATTTTTGGGCTTAAGTTTTATTGGCTGCACCTTGGTTTTGGTGGGTATGCCGCCGTTATCTGGGTTTGTCGCTAAATTTGGCATGATTGCTGGTTTATTGTCGTTATGGACAGAGGTTTCCCACGTCCATGCAGCGGTATTTATTAGCTTATTATTGCTATCAGGTGGTTTTGCTATTGTGGCGCTAATGCGCTTAGGTGTACGGATTTTTTGGTCATCACAAGTCACGCAAGCGCCAAGATTGCCGTTATCTGAGGCCTCGCCGATTATGTTGCTGCTAAGCTTGTGCGTGCTGATAACCATACTGGCGGGGCCTGTGCGCGCCTATATGGATAAAACGGGCGCAGAGTTATT
>CAZMQC010000069.1:5510-7937 GCA_964568295.1 uncultured Spongiibacteraceae bacterium
CTTGCAGAACAATTGCCTAGCTGGTTAGCAATTCCAGCCATGGTGTTAATACTGCTCAGTGGTTTGTTAACCTTTATTGGTGCATTAGGCTTGTATCGCTTGTCTGAGTTTTATCAGCGTATTCATGGTCCTGCGGTGATTATTACCTTGGGCTTAGGCTGTGTGTTGATTGCTTCGATGCTGCTCTTTAGTTATTGGCAAAGCCGTCCAGTCATTCACGAACTGTTAATCACTTTGTTTGCTTTTATGACTGCGCCAGTTAGCGCGATGTTAATGATGCGTGCGGCGGTTTATCGGCGTAAGAAATAAATGTTTTTTGTAGCTGACGCATTATTGATATATAAAAAAGGCGGTTTCAACACCGCCTTTTTTATTAGAATGTGTAAACGTAGCCTAAGCTGAATACTGTAAGGTTTTGGCGACGACCAACTGAATAGCTAGAGCAGCTTTTGTAAATGTTGTTACAGCTACCGTCAGCGTTACGTGTACCATTGCCAAAGCGACGATTAAATTTATCCTGATCGACATTGCCCGCTGGATAAACCATATACATGATTTCAACAGAACCTGGACCTAATTTTTGTCCTGCAGCCAAGCCATAGCTAATACCTGTGCTTGAAAAGGTCTCTTTAGCGGCGCTAGTTTTATACTCAGTTGCATTCATTGCCAAACCAAGTTTCGCTTTCACATAGGCTTCGCTGCCAAACTTAAACACAGCATAAGTACCAAATAAGTTACTATTAACTTCCATTTTACTCGTGCCTGTTTGGGTTGGATCAGCTGTTTTTGAAGGAGTTGCTACTTCTTTAAACAACGTTTTTGGCATAACACCAAGTGTTGCTTGCGCTTCAACTTCAAGCCAGTCTAAAACACTATATGACCCCAGTAATGTCAAGCCCATCGAATTTGAGCGGCGCATATGATATTCATAGGCTCGACTGGTATCCTTAGCAGGAACGTTGTTATAGACCAAACGCGTTCTTAGCGAAATAGTACTTAAATAGCCACCAATGGTAAGACCAATTTCTTCTCTATCAGAGTCGGCAAAGCTTAAATTTGCAAAACTAAGGGTGAGTAGGCTGAAAAACGCTACTAGCAAGTTTTTCATCGAAAGCTCCGTAAATATATTGTTATTCTTAGATTTAAACATCGTGATAATAACGTTTTATTTTGATGATGCCAAACAAGAAATGAAATATTGTTGATAATTTCAGCATTTAGCAACTTTTGCTAAGCTAAAACAAAAAAGGCGAACACAGTGATTCGCCTTTTTATCATAGCAAAGCAGCTATTAACGCAAACCAGCAATAAAGCTAGAAACTGCGCGAATTTCCAAATCGCTTAAATGATGCGCAACATCACGCATAGTGCGGCTATCGCCATCATTAGTACGGGCATTGTTGGCCTCTGGCTCATCCGCGCCGACTTGGAATGCACGTAATTGCTTTTCAAGATACTCTGGATATTGACCTGCCAGACGTGGATAAGCTGCGCCTTTATTACCTTTGCCATCTGGACCATGACAAGCAGCACAAGCAGCAACGCCTGTTTCATGGTTGCCTGCACGATAAACGCGTTCGCCTTTCGCTAATAACTCAGGCTTGGTTGCGCCACCTTGAGCGGTTTGTGCAGCGTAGAACGCGCCTAGGTTCCGCATTTCTTGTTCAGACATATTAGCAACAAACGCCGTCATTTCAGGTACTGAACGCACACCGCTTTTAATATCTTTTAATTGCTTAACAATGTAAGACTCGTGTTGCCCCGCGATGCGTGGAAAAGCAGAAGCAGGGCTGTTGCCGTCCGCGCCATGACAAGCAGCACAAATCGCAGAACTTGCTTTGCCTGCGCTAGCATCGCCAGCCGCCATTGCAAAAGGTGTGATAGCACAAAACAAAGAGGTTAAAAGTAATTTTTTCATGGATAAAGCTCAGTCGAGTTATTTCTTCTCGGTTGACATAAATTTGATGAGCTCTAGGAACTCAGCGTCTGTACAATCTTGGCATAAGCCCTTGGGTGGCATAGCATTAATTCCGTTATGAATGCTTTCCATTAACTTATCATTGCCTTTCGCTAGATGAGGTGCCCAAGCTGCAACATCGTGCACTTTTGGTGCATTGGCAACACCAATGGTGTGACATGCGGTGCAGAATTGGTTATAAAGCTGTTCTGCGGGACGATCGGCGTTAGCAAAAGTGCTGGCAGCAAAAATAGCCGCAGCAAACATTAGTTTTTTCATGGCATGACCTCATCATTACAAATAACAACAGATTCGTTAGTTGTTATTTACATCGGCATTATATAATCCACTGCGTAT
The DNA here is from genome assembly GCA_964568295.1 of uncultured Spongiibacteraceae bacterium. GTDB lineage: Bacteria > Pseudomonadota > Gammaproteobacteria > Pseudomonadales > DT-91 > DATCSZ01. The sequence continues at coordinate 7,825 of CAZMQC010000069.1, forward strand.
TATATAGAAACAAACGCTCAAGGCAAAAGCTTGCATTAGGTTTTTTATGTTAACAACTATTTATCGTAGCGCTCAATTTTTAATGAGCGCAGAAAAATTATCCCAATGTCCAA
>CAZMQC010000070.1:0-4870 GCA_964568295.1 uncultured Spongiibacteraceae bacterium
CCTATGCTATGCAAACCGCGTATTGATGGCGCGCCAGGCTAAAGCTTTTTTCAAGCCTTTAACAAGTTATTCAGTTATTAGTTGAATCTAGAAATAGCCTGATAATTTCACCACAAACGAAATGCAGGCTTGTTCGACTTAAACGCATTCCGCTTGCCATCGCAGACACGCCGTAAATACTTCCATGTAGGCTAATGAATTGCCGTCCAGGCAATTCATTGTCTGCGATGGCAAACGCAATGCGCTGTCCTCAATAGCTTTAAACAGTTTCGTCCATTCCCAACAATTCCCTTAATTGCGATACTCTATCAACAAGCGATTTTTCATCGTATGCAACACTCGGTACCACGCCCCAAACTGGCTTAGGCCAAGCCTTATCCGTAGTAAATCGCGCGATATGATGAATATGTAGCTGCGGCACCATATTTCCCAGAGCGGCAACGTTCATTTTATCGGCGGCGAAATGTTGCTGCATGGCTTTAGCAACAAAACTAGACTCTTTTATAAGTTGCTGTTGCTCAGCATCGCTTAATTGATGAATTTCACGAATATCCGCTTTTCTAGGCACTAGAATCAACCAAGGGTACTGACAATCATTCATCAATAACACCTCGCATAACGGCAAACTTTTAACAAGAACGGTATCGTTCGCTAATTGTGGATGAAGCTTAAACATGCAAACCTCTGTACGAAAGCTGTTGTAAAACGTAGAATTTACCCGATTTGTTAAGCTTACTTTTTTCTTAGAGTTTTTTCACCATGCGCACCAGCCAAATTTTAATTGCCACCCTAAAAGAAACCCCTTCAGATGCCGAAGTAATCAGTCATCAGCTACTATTACGCGCGGGCATGATCCGCAAACTTGCTTCTGGACTTTACAGTTGGTTGCCTATGGGCTTGCGCGTTTTTCGTAAAGTAGAAAATATCGTGCGCGAAGAAATGAACCGCAGTGGCGCACAAGAAGTGTTAATGCCTGTGGTACAACCTGCCGATTTGTGGCAAGAATCAGGACGTTGGCAGCAATATGGACCTGAATTATTACGCATTAAAGACCGCCATGAGCGCGATTTCTGCTTAGGCCCAACCCATGAGGAAGTTATTACAGATTTAGTACGCAACGAACTATCAAGCTATAAACAACTACCGGTCAACTTCTACCAAATTCAAACCAAGTTCCGCGATGAAGTACGCCCGCGTTTTGGTTTGATGCGCGGCCGTGAATTTACCATGAAAGATGCTTACTCTTTCCACGATAGCCAAGCCAGTCTGCAAGCAACTTACGATGTTATGTATGACACTTACACCCGTATTTTTACCCGCCTAGGCTTAGAGTTTCGTGCGGTTATCGCTGACACGGGCAGCATCGGCGGCAGTGCATCGCACGAGTTTCACGTTCTAGCTAGCTCTGGGGAAGATGCAATTGCTTTTAGTAATCAAAGCCAATACGCCGCCAACGTTGAAATGGCAGAGGCTTTGCCAGAGAAACAACAAGCCGATGCGCCAAGCCAAGCACTAAGCAAAGTTGCTACGCCTAATCAGCACAGCATCGAAGATATTTGCCAGTTTTTAAACGTGGAAGCCAAGCAAACCTTAAAAACCTTGATTGTGTTAGGCGAAGCGGAAGAAGGCAAACAAGCGCCCTTAGTCGCATTAGTGTTGCGTGGCGATCATGAGCTGAATGAAATTAAGGCAGAAAAAATCGCTGGCGTTGCCTCACCGTTAAGTTTTGCTAGCGAAGAACAAATTAAAGCCGAATTACCCTGCTCAATTGGTTCTATCGGTCCACAATTAGCCATTCGCACGATTGTGGATCGCAGCGCTGCGGTTGTTAGCGATGCGGTATGTGGTGCCAACGAAGATGGCTTCCACTTCACTGGCTTTAACTGGGGACGCGATGCTGCGCTAGGCGAAATTGCCGATATTCGTAATATTGTTACAGGCGACAAAAGCCCCGACGGTCAAGGCACGATTGAGATCAAACGAGGCATTGAAGTAGGCCATATTTTCCAATTGGGTACCAAATATAGCGAAGCATTAAACGCAACTTATTTGGATGCCAATGGCAAAAGCCAAATTATGATTATGGGCTGTTATGGCATTGGCGTATCGCGCGTTGTTGCCGCTGCGATTGAACAAAATCACGATGACAATGGCATTATCTGGCCTGCTAGCATCGCGCCATTCCAAGCTGTGATTATTCCAGTGAATTACCAAAAATCCGAAGAAGTAAAACAAGCCAGCGATAAACTTTATCAGCAATGTTTGGATTTAGGCATCGACGTACTGCTTGATGACCGCAACGAGCGCCCTGGGGTGAAATTTGCCGACTCTGACTTAATTGGTATTCCACACCGTTTTGTGATTGGCGATAAGAGCTTACAAAATGGCGAAATCGAATATAAAGCACGCAATCAAGAAAGCGCGCAAAATATTGCATTAAGCGAATTAGATAGCTTTATCAAAAGCTTATAATCATGGGCAAGACGCTACTTCGCTTTATTTTCTTCAAGCTTTTGCTGCTAGCGTCGCTTAGCAGCATGGCTTACGAGATGAGCGTCGAAGAGCACAATGCCATACGTGATTTTCTGCAACAAAGCTTTAGTCAAGAAAGCAGTTTTACCGACAAATTTGAGGCGGAAGTTTGGTTATTAACTCAATCTAACAAGCTCAACCGCTATATTAAAGATGAAAAACAGCGCATCGAATTGCTTAAATTAGTTCACCAAGAAGCAACTCGCGCAAAACTTAACCCAGATTTAGTACTCGCGGTTATTCAAGTTGAAAGCGCGTTTGATAATTATGCTATTTCACGGGTTGGCGCTCAGGGTTTAATGCAGGTAATGCCTTTCTGGCGCAAAGAAATCGGACGCGATAGTGACAACCTCACTCATATACTAACTAACTTGCAATACGGCTGTCGTATTCTGCAAATTTACCTAAAACGCGAAAAAGGTAATTTAATGATGGCGCTGGCGCGCTATAACGGCAGCTATCCAAAAACGTGGTATTCCGAGCGCGTGATGAATGCGTGGAAAGACCGCTGGGAAACAGGACTTGAATAATGAACACTCAACTTTTTAACCAACTTGCCATTTCCATTATCAGCATCGCCAAACAGCATTATAGCGACGAGGCATTTCAACAACTGTCGATTCCGCAGTTACAACAAACTATTCCGCTGATTGTTGAATGCGTTGCGCTCGATCATCTCAACGATCCAGTTTTACTACGCCATATTGCCGACTGTTTAATTCAACATTACAGCGTTGAAGAAACCGTGATGCACAGCTTTTTGCTCTATATTTATCGTCAAGCAACGCTTGGTTCAGAACATCCATTAGAACGCGGTATTCTAAAACAAAAGATTAACGGCATCTTGCCTATTTTTGAAAGTGCTTGCTTAAAAGGACTTATCCGTCCTGATTTATACAATAAAAACGCTGATGCATTAGTCGCGATTGCGGATAATGCCGCAGATAAGTACGAGATTTTGCAGGCGATTGGACTGGAGTACGCAAGATTGCAAGGTTGATATGGTTCCCCCATATCAACCTGTACTAATAGCGATCAACTAGAAAACGATCCGTTGTTAGCAAATTTACTTCAACTTATTCAACGGCAGCTTCAAATAAACCGTGCCATTGCTTTCTGGTTCTGGCATCTGCCCCGCTCTCACGTTAACTTGAATCGACGGAATAATTAGACGCGGCATCGCCAGCGTTGCATCACGCGCCTCGCGCATTGCGATAAATTCTGCTTCACTGATTCCATCGCGTACATGAATATTATGCTGTTTATGCTCAGCAACGGTTGAAACATATTGGTAATCACGTCGATTTTCAGGCGGGTAGTCGTGACACATAAACAAACGCGTGTCATCAGGCATCGCCAAAATCTTTTGCACCGACTGATATAAAGTTTTCGCATCACCACCAGGGAAGTCGCAGCGCGCCGTACCCACATCGGGCATAAACAAGGTGTCGCCAACAAACACCGCATCGCCGATAATCCAGCTCATACAAGCAGGCGTATGCCCCGGCGTTGCTATCACTTTGCCTTGTAACTCGCCAATAGCAAACGTTTCTCCATCAGCCAGCAAATGGTCGAATTGGCTGCCATCAACCGCTAAATCGTCTAAGTTGAACACGCCCTTAAACGTGGTTTGTACGGTAGTAATATTTTTTCCTGTGGCAATCTTGCCGCCTAATTGCTGCTTAATATAAGGCGCAGCGGATAAATGGTCGGCGTGTGCATGTGTTTCAAAAATCCATGCCAACGTGAGTTGTTTTTCTTTAACAAACGCAATAATTTCGTCCGCGCCTACATGGCTGGTACGCCCCGATGCGTAGTCTAAATCTAACACAGGGTCAATAATTGCCGCAGCACCACCGATGCGGTCAAAAACTACATAACTCCATGTTTCTGTTTGTTTATCCAAAAATGCTTGCACTTGCACCGTGTTAGTCATAAAAAACCTCATAATTAATATGCTTGAAAACATTATATAAAAATATATAATAAACACAACTGAAATTTGAAAGCACGATAATGACTACCATTGATATATCTCAAATGCGACAATCTGCTTGCGATGCAAGTAGTTTAATGAAAGCACTGGGCCATGAAGAACGGCTACTATTGCTTTGCCAATTAAGCCAACAAGAAATGTGCGTTAGCGATATTGAGCAAGCATTAAATATCCAGCAACCTTCCCTTTCTCAACAGCTCGGCATTTTGCGTAAACAGGGCTTGGTCGATACCCGTAAAGAAGGCAAATACGTGTATTACCATGTCACCGATGCCAAAGCGCTGAGCCTACTACAAACCCTTTATCAACTTTACTGTAAAAAACACTGAGGTCACTTATGAG
>CAZMQC010000070.1:4970-6148 GCA_964568295.1 uncultured Spongiibacteraceae bacterium
GAGGAAACGCCTTGGCGTTCGGCGTTTGTTTTAGGCTTATTGCTTGCGCCTTTTGTTTGGCGGTTATTTGCCCCGTTTCCTGAGATGCACATCGAAGCAACGAATATTCAAGTCATTCTAGCAGGATTATTAGTTGGCTTTGGCGCACGCTTAGGTTCCGGCTGCACCAGCGGTCACGGCGTTTGCGGCTTGTCGCGCTTATCTATTCGTTCTTTGGCAGCCACCGTAACATTTATTGGCGCGGGCGTTGTTAGCGTTTATCTCACTCACCATATTTTTTAAGGATTAGTCATGAAAACACGTTTGATTGCTTTATTGTCGGGTCTAGTTTTTGGTGTCGGTTTAATCATCGCTGGCATGACTAATCCCGCTAAAATTATTGGTTTTTTAAATATTTTTGGCGAATGGGATCCAAGCTTGACGTTGGTGATGGGCGGCGCGATTGCATTTACGCTACCGACGTTCTATTTGTTGAAAAAACGCCAAAAAACCTTTTTTCAACTGCCCTTCTTATGGTCATTAACCGAAGCGGTAGATAAGCGCTTGCTAATTGGTAGCGCATTGTTTGGCGTAGGCTGGGGTTTGGCAGGCTTTTGTCCTGGTCCTGGGATTATTACCTTAACCACGGGGCAAACTGAGCCATTGTTGTTTGTTGTCTCTATGGTGGTTGGTATGACGATTTACTATTTCTTTGACAAGGCAAGCGCTAAATGAATTTAGCATGGCTGCGTGAATACCAGCTCGCATGGCTTGCGGATGATTTTCGTATTGCAGTTTTTGCAACGTTAATCTTAATACCGCAAGCTCTGGCTTATGCAACCCTTGCAGGATTGCCTGCTTATTTTGGCTTATACGCCAGTTTATTACCGCTGATTGTTTATGCGTTTTTTGGCTCTAGCCCCGTTTTATCCGTCGGTCCCGTTGCTATTATTAGCTTAATGACTGCTTCGGCTTTAGCGCCTTTGGCCTTATCTAGTGAACAATACATTCAAGCCGCTGCTTTACTCACCTTACTCAGCGCAGGGATTTTATTAGCTTTTGCGTTTTTGCGTTTAGGCGCTGTTGCGTACTTGCTTAGCCAACCGGTTGTCAGTGGTTTTATCTCAGGCGCGGCAGTAATCATTATTGTAAGTCAGATATCGCCTTTAGTCGGGATAAAAGCACAAAGCCATGCGCCA
>CAZMQC010000070.1:6248-7803 GCA_964568295.1 uncultured Spongiibacteraceae bacterium
CCTAGCGTACAATCATTAAACGATACTTGGGGATTAACCCCGCAATTGGTTTTACCCGCCCTATTCATTGCCTTAATTGGCTTTGTACAAAGTATTGCTATTGCGCGGGTTGCGGCGGCAAAAAAACAGCAAAGCGTCGATCCGAATAAAGAGTTATTTGGTTTGGGCATGGCCAATTTAAGCAGCGCTTTTTCAGGCGGCATTCCGGTTTCAGGCAGCTTTGCGCGCACCGCAATCACTATGGATGGCGGCAGCAACTCGCCCGTTGCCAACTTTATTACGGCAGCAATGGTTGTGCTGTTATTGCTGTGGGGTTCTTCGCTATTAGCTTATTTGCCTCTAACAGTTTTAGCGGCAACGATTATTTTGGCAGTGGTGAATTTAATTGATTTAGCTAGCTTAAAAAAAGCCTGGAATTACAATCGCAATGATGCTTACGCCCTGCTTGGTACTTTTTTTGCGGTGGTGATTGCTAACGTTGAAATCGGCATTATTACCGGTTTGGTATTTTCTTTATTTTCTGTGATTTGGCGAGCGAGCTATCCGTATATCGCGGTTGTGGGTCGTGTTGCTGGCACGCAATATTATCGCAACGTATTGCATTATGAAGTGGAAAACCACCCTAATGTATTAATGCTACGCATTGATGAGAACTTGTTTTTTGGCAACGCGCAGAGTATTGAAGAGCGTATCCATCAAGAGCTGAAAAAAAATCACACGGTACAGCATTTGGTCTTAGTGATGTATTCAGTCAGTCATATCGACAGCACTGCGCTGGAAATGTTGGAAAAACTTAACTTTGACTTACAAAAACAAGGCAAGCAACTGCATTTATGCGATGTCAAAAACACTGTTTTACGCCCGTTGCAACAAACACAATTTTTGCAAAGCTTAACCGGCAACGTTTACTTAACCGCTTCCGAAGCCGATGCCGACTTACAGCGCAGCTAATTGATTATTTGGGCGTATAGCCAAGCTGGCGTATAATTCGATTTTTTGTATTCATTCTTTTAATCATGGACAAGTCGCTCTATCACCCTCGTTATTGGCCCGTTTGGATTGGCTTATTTTTATTACGCCTAATCACATTTTTACCGGTTCGTTGGCTGTACGCCTTAGCCAAGCCGATTGGTTTATTAAGCCATCGGTTTGCTCAGCGGCGGCGTGAAGTGGTTAGCACCAATATCGCCTTATGCTTTCCTGAATTAAACGAGGCACAGCAAGCCGCATTAGTGCGAGAAAACTTTATTAACACAGCGTATGGTCTAGTTGAAATCTTACTGGCTTTTTGGAAAAGCGATGACTACATCTTGCAAAATAGCGAGGTACACGGGCTAGAGTTATTACAGCAGGCCAAAGAACAAGGACGCGGTGTTTTGCTATTAGGCATTCATGTTACCAGTCTTGAAATGTCGCGCTGCCCGATTGCAACGCGTTGGCGCGAGATAGATATTAGCTATAAACAATCACCCAATCCCGCTTTTGATTATTACCTGCATAAGCAACGGCAGAAAAGCTTTAAAAACGTCATCGAAAAATACGATATGCGCCTCAT
>CAZMQC010000071.1:0-7557 GCA_964568295.1 uncultured Spongiibacteraceae bacterium
AAGTGAAACGCCACTGAGCCATAATCAACGCATTAAGCCTATCGAAGGTACAGACTGGCAGCGCTTAGAGGCGGTGGTGCCAAACAACCAAGAAATGTTGTGGTGGATTTTTGCCATGAATACCGAAATACGTGTGCATGAGCCGCAAAATTGGATGGAAGCCGTTAAAAAAACGATTGATGGTTTGGCCGCTTTGTATTCTTAGTTGCGCTTGCTAAAAAACTTTTTTTTATTATAATGATGCTCCTTTCTAGTAGGACTATAGCTTGGTTGATAGGGTGCTACCTTAATATTTGGTAGATAGCTTAAATTTGAGCCTGGGTAGTCCTACCAAATTTCAACACGTGATCTTTGGTAATGATCACCACTGTAACGCTAGGAAATATCATGCCTATTATTACACTTCCAGACGGCTCGAAACGTTCTTACGATAATCCTGTTTCTGTTTACCAAGTTGCTGCGGATATTGGTCCGGGTTTAGCTAAAGCAACGGTGGGCGGTCGGGTAAATGGTCAGCGCGTTGATGCGCATGATTTAATTCGCGAAGATGCGGATTTGGTTATTTTTACCCCCAAAGATGAAGATGGCTTAGAGATTATTCGCCACTCATGTGCGCATTTATTGGGACATGCCATCAAGCAGCTATACCCAGATGTCAAAATGGCAATCGGGCCGACCATTGAAAGTGGTTTTTATTACGATGTCGATTTAGATCATAAATTGACGGAAGAAGATATCGAAGCGCTAGAAGCGCGCATGATGGAACTTGCTAAAACAGAATACGACGTAGTTAAGAAAGTTGTGTCTTGGCAAGAGGCGTTGGATACATTTATCGAGCGCGGCGAAAAATATAAGTTAGAAATTTTGCAGCGCGATATTCCTAAAGATGCAACGCCAGGCTTGTATCACCATGAAGAGTATATTGATATGTGCCGTGGTCCGCACGTGCCGAATATGCGCTTCTGTGCGCACTTTAAACTGTTGCGTACTTCGGGTGCTTACTGGCGCGGCGACTCCAATAACAAAATGTTGCAGCGCATTTACGGTACAGCGTTTGCTGATGCTAAGCAGTTAAAAACCTATTTAACTCAGATGGAAGAGGCGGCAAAGCGTGATCACCGCCGTATTGGTCGTCAACTAGACTTGTTCCATTTGCAAGATGAAGCGCCAGGTATGGTGTTTTGGCATCCTAAAGGCTGGACGATTTATAACACCATCGAAAACTACATGCGCAAAAAACAGCGCGAAAATGGTTATCAAGAAATTCGTACGCCGCAAGTGGTTGACTTAAGCCTTTGGCAGCGTTCAGGTCATGCGTCTAAGTTTGCCGAAGGGATGTTTACCTTAAAAACAGAAGAGCGTGATTTTGCGGTTAAGCCGATGAACTGTCCTTGTCACGTTCAGGTGTATAACCAAGGTTTGAAATCTTACCGCGAGTTGCCGTTGCGTTTGGCGGAGTTTGGTTCTTGTCACCGTAATGAACCGTCGGGTTCTTTGCATGGCATTATGCGTGTACGTGGCTTTACCCAGGATGACGCGCATATTTTCTGTACGGAAAGCCAAATACAGCCAGAAGTTTCTGACTTTATTGATTTCTTGCACGATGTTTATCAGGATTTTGGTTTTACGCAAGAAAATCTGATCTATCGCTTATCAACACGTCCAGAGCAGCGTGTGGGAAGTGATGAGGTTTGGGATAAAGCGGAAAAAGCCTTAGCGGACGCGTTAAATGCCAAAGGTTTGCCTTGGGTTGAGCTACCCGGCGAAGGGGCGTTTTATGGGCCGAAAATCGAGTTTTCTTTAAAAGATAGCATCGGCCGTGTTTGGCAGGTGGGTACGATTCAAGTTGACTTCTCGATGCCGGGGCGCTTGGATGCGCAATATGTTGCCGAAGATGGCAGCCGTCAAGTGCCAGTTATGTTGCACCGTGCTATTTTGGGTTCGTTTGAACGTTTTATCGGTATTTTGATTGAGCACTACGAAGGGCAATTCCCATTGTGGTTATCACCGATGCAAGCGGTTGTGATGAATATTACCGATAAACAAGCAGATTATATTGCAGAAGTGGTGAAAAAACTGCAAGAAGCTGATATTCGTGCAATTTCAGACTTGAGGAATGAGAAGATCGGGTTTAAAATCCGCGAGCACACTTTATCAAGAATTCCTTACTTGCTCGTAGCAGGTGATAAGGAAGTTGAGCAAGGTACTGTGACGGTACGCACACGCAAAGGTGAGGATTTAGGTTCTTTCACTGTTGATGAGCTGATAGCACGCTTGCAAACTGAAATTGCATTGCGTGGACGCCAGCAAGCGTAAATCGCACACATTTTTTATAACTTTGGGGGAATGACGTATTAAAACGACTGGCCGTAAAGAAAATAGCAAGAAATCACTGACTAACGAAGAGATTACCGCTGCTAAAGTAAGATTAATTGGAGCAGAAGGCGAGCAGGTGGGTATTGTTCCCATTGCACAAGCAAGAGCCGCTGCACAGGAAGCAGGTTTGGATTTGGTATTAATCGTACCGGATGCAGAGCCGCCTGTTTGTAAGGTTATGGATTACGGCAAGCACGTATTTGATGCTAAAAAGCAGTTAGCTGCCCAACGTAAAAAACAAAAACAAATTCAGATTAAAGAAATCAAGTTTCGACCAGGGACGGAAGAAGGGGATTATCAGGTAAAACTACGCAACCTGATACGTTTCCTAGAAGATGGGGACAAGGCCAAGGTAACCTTGCGTTATCGTGGTCGTGAAATGGCACATCAAGAGATTGGCATGGAATTGTTAAAACGTGTTGAAGCCGACTTAGTCGATTACGGCACGGTTGAGCAGTTTCCAAAAATGGAAGGACGCCAAATGACGATGGTGCTAGGTCCCAAAAAGAAAAAGTAACCGCAAGGTTATTCCTATTTCCTTAGAATGCGAGTATTGAAAAATGCCAAAATTGAAAGTACATAGCGGCGCTGCGAAGCGCTTCAAAAAAACGGGTGCTGGTTATAAGCGTAAAAGCGCTTATAAAAGCCATATCCTTACCAAAATGACCACAAAGCGTAAGCGTCAATTGCGTGGAACCAGTCTGATTCATCCGACAGACCAAGGCCGCGTAAACCGTTTGCTTCGTATTAATTAATTGGGAGGATAAAATATGGCACGCGTAAAACGTGGGGTTATTGCCCGTCGTCGTCACAAAAAGATTTTAAACCAAGCGAAAGGTTATTACGGCGCTCGTAGCCGTGTGTTCCGTGTAGCGAAACAAGCGGTGATCAAAGCTGGTCAATACGCTTATCGCGACCGTCGCGTTAAAAAACGTACCTTCCGTGCTCTATGGATTGTGCGTATTAACGCAGCGAGCCGTGCGAATGGTTTGTCTTATAGCCAGTTTATTAATGGCTTGAAAAAAGCAAGCATCGCGCTTGATCGTCGTGTATTGGCTGATTTGGCGGTACATGACAAGGCGGCATTTAGCGCTGTTGTTGAAAAAGCAAAAGCAGCTTTAGCAGCTTAATCGGCATTATTGTCGTAAACGAGGGAAAGGCGCTGCCTTTCCCTTTTTTTTCTGCAAATACTATCAAATAAGGTTTTAGCATGGAAAATCTGGAAGCACTAAGAAAACAAGCGTTGGCAGAGGTGGAATCTGCAACGGACTTGAAGCGTTTAGATGAAGTGCGTGTCGCTTGGCTGGGTAAAAAAAGCCAATTAACTGAGATTATGAAAACATTGGGCAGTTTGCCAGCGGAAGAGCGTCCGCAAGCAGGTGCAAAAGTCAATGTAGTTAAACAAGCGATACAGGAAGCGATTGATGCGGTTAAGGCGACGTTAGAGTCGGCAGAAATTAATCGTAAACTAGCGCAAGAAGCGGTTGATATTACCTTGCCAGGCAGAAGGCAAATCGCCGGTGGTTTGCATCCAGTGACCAAAACCATTGAGCGCATAACAGAATTTTTTAGCGATTTAGGCTTTAACGTGGTTGAAGGGCCTGAAATCGAAGATGATTATCATAATTTTGAAGCATTAAATATTCCCGCGCATCACCCTGCGCGTGCCATGCATGATACGTTTTATATTAATCCAACCACAGTGTTAAGAACTCATACTTCACCCGTGCAAGTGCGTACCATGAAAGCGCAACAGCCACCTATTCGAGTGATTTGTCCGGGGCGCGTGTATCGTTGCGATTCTGATTTAACCCATACGCCGATGTTTCATCAAATGGAAGGCTTGTTGGTGGATAAAGATGTCAGTTTTGCCGACTTAAAAGGTATTGTGCAAAACTTTTTAAAAGTGTTTTTTGAAAAAGAATTAGCGGTGCGTTTTCGTCCGTCTTATTTCCCCTTTACTGAACCCTCGGCCGAAGTTGATATTGCCTGTGTGATGTGCGATGGCAAGGGTTGTCGCGTTTGTAAACAAACAGGCTGGCTTGAGGTGATGGGCTGCGGTGTGGTGCATCCTAACGTATTTGAACATGCCAATATTGATAGCGAGCAATATACAGGGTTGGCGTTTGGTATGGGGATTGAGCGTTTAGCCATGTTGCGTTATGGGGTGAACGATTTGCGCTTATTCTTTGAAAATGATTTGCGTTTTTTACAGCAATTTAGATAGGCAGGAGCAAGAACAGTGAAAATTAGTGAAAGTTGGTTGCGTGAATGGGCCAATCCTGCGGTAAGTAGCGATGAGTTAATGGCGACAATCACCATGGCGGGTTTGGAAGTTGATGGAGTAGAGCCAGCCGCCAGTGATTTTAGCGGTGTAGTTGTAGCTGAAATTGTTGCTATTGAACAGCATCCTGATGCGGAAAAATTGCGCGTTTGCCAAGTGTCTAATGGCGTTGAAACCGTGCAAGTGGTTTGCGGAGCGCCGAATGCAAGACAGGGGTTGCGTGTTGCGTTTGCCCAACTAGGTGCATGTTTACCGGGTGATTTTAAAATTAAAAAAGCCAAGCTACGTGGTGTTGAATCGTTTGGTATGTTGTGTGGTGCCTCGGAACTAGGTTTTGAAGATAAACTTGATGGTTTAATGGAATTGCCAAACGATGCGCCCATTGGCAAAGATTTGCGTGAATATTTGCAATTAAACGACCAAGTGATTGAGGTAGATTTAACGCCTAACCGTGGCGACTGCTTAAGTATCAAAGGCTTAGCGCGTGAAGTTTCAGTTTTACATGAAGTAAAAATGACCGCGCAGCCGATAAGTGCTGTTGCCGCAACAACCGATGTGATTTTCCCTGTGAGCATTGAATCAGGCGATGACTGTCCTATTTATGTGGGGCGAGTGATTGAGGGGGTTGACCTTTCTCAGCCGACGCCGTTGTGGATGCAAGAAAAATTACGCCGTGGCGGTATTCGTAGTATTGATGCTGTGGTCGATGTGACCAACTATATTCTGCTTGAGTTGGGGCAACCCATGCACGCGTTCGACAAAGCCACTTTAGATAAAGGCATTGTAGTGCGTAAAGCAAAGGCGGGCGAAACACTTACCTTGCTAGATGGGCAAACACTTAATCTTAAAACATCGGATTTGGTGATTGCGGATAACAGTAAAGCACTGGCTTTAGCGGGAATTATGGGCGGTAAAGGCTCTGGCGTGAGTGAAACAACGCAGGATATTGTGTTGGAATCAGCTTTTTTTGCCCCGTTACTGATTGCAGGACGTGCCCGTTCTTATGGTTTGCATACCGACTCATCGCATCGTTTTGAGCGCGGAGTTGATTGGCAAGGGCAGGTTGAGGCAATTGAACGCGCCACTGCCTTGTTGTTGCAGATTGTTGGTGGTAAAGCGGGTCCTGTTAATGTAGTGGAAAGTGCAGCGAAACCGCAGCAAAAAAGCATTACATTAACCGCCAAACGTTTGCAGCAAGTGTTAGGTTTTGCCTTACCTTCAGAGCAAGTTGTTAACATTTTACAAGGCTTAGGCATTCAAGTTGTAGTGACACAAGATGCTTGGCAGTGTCTTGTGCCATCGTGGCGTTTCGATTTAAGCATTGAAGTTGATTTAATTGAAGAAATTGCGCGTATTTACGGTTATAACCATTTGCCGATTAGACAATTAGTCGTGCCAGTGGAGTTTCAAGCACGTTCTGAGTCGCAACGCACCATTAACCGTGTGCGTCACCAGCTAGTTGCCGCAGGCTATCAAGAAGCAATTACTTATAGCTTTATTGAGCCATCGTTACAGGCATTGTTTGATGATCAAGCGGCGATTGCTGTGACTAATCCAATTTCAGCGGATATGTCGGTTATGCGCACCTCGTTATTGCCAGGTTTGGTCAATACCATGATGCGTAATCGCAATCGTCAGCAAAGTCGTGTACGTTTGTTTGAGACAGGTTTACGTTTTGTACAGCAAGGCGCAGAAATTGAACAAACGCCTATGTTGGCTGGCTTAATTGCGGGTGAGCGCTTTGCTGAGTCGTGGTTGGGTAACGATGATGCGGTCGATTTTTTTGACCTAAAAGGCGATATTGAGAATTTATTGGCGGTGTGCGGTCATAGCAATACTCAATTTAAGTCAACTTCGCATAAAGCCTTACATCCGGGACAGTCGGCAGAGTTAGTAACAGAGCAGGGTGAGACGCTTGGTGTGATGGGGGCTTTGCACCCAGAACTTGCAAAAAACTTAGGAATTCATGGCACAAGTTTTGTTTTTGAGTTATCTTTAACGAAACTTTTACAAGGAAATACACCTAAGTTCAAAGCGTTATCGAAGTTTCCTCTAGTAAGACGTGATTTAGCGTTGATCGTTGATGCAGCCGTCAATGCGCAAGCGCTAGTGCAGCTTGTGCGTCAGCAATCAGCGGACGTTTTGAAAGATTGTTTTATCTTCGATGTTTATCAAGGTAAAGGCGTTGAAGAAGGTAAGAAAAGTGTAGCACTTGCGCTGGTTTATCAACATGCAGAGAGAAGTTTGCAAGATGATGAGGTGCAGGGTATGGTTGATACTTTGTTAACAACACTGGCATCTCAATTAGGTGCGGTATTAAGGAATTGACTATGGCAGCATTAACAAAAGCAATTATGGCTGAGCAATTATTTGATGAGCTTGGCTTGAATAAGCGCGAAGCCAAAGAAATTGTTGAAATGTTTTTTGAAGAAATTCGGTTGGCGTTAGAAAATAACGAGTCCGTTAAAATTTCTGGCTTTGGTAACTTTGATTTGCGTGATAAAAACGAACGTCCAGGTAGAAATCCTAAAACGGGTGAAGAAATTCCAATTTCTGCGCGTCGTGTGGTAACGTTCCGTCCAGGGCAAAAATTAAAAGCGAGAGTAGAGGCACATGCTGGAAGCAAGTAATAATGACGAACTTCCCGTAATTCCTGGGAAACGCTATTTTACCATTGGTGAGGTCAGTGAGCTTTGCTGCGTCAAGCCGCATGTTCTGCGTTACTGGGAGCAAGAGTTTCCTCAGTTAAAGCCGGTTAAACGTCGTGGTAATCGTCGCTATTACCAACGTCAAGACGTGTTGCTAATTCGTCAAATTCGCGCATTGTTATACGATGAAGGCTTCACCATTAGCGGAGCAAGATTGCGTATGGAGGGCGAGGAAGTTAGCGATGATAG
>CAZMQC010000072.1:0-6023 GCA_964568295.1 uncultured Spongiibacteraceae bacterium
AGATAAACAAGGCAATCATCACAACATCGAAGCCTTTTAAGGCTTCCATCATAAAGCCATAAAGCCCCATCATAAGCAACATAAAGCTACCTGAAATCCCTGGCAAAATCATAGCGCAAATCGCAATTGCGCCTGCGGCAAAAATCATCCAGTAACTCGGTTCCAGCTCAACGGGACGCATTTCTGTCACCGCATAAACCAACACCGCACCGATAAAAAACAGCAGAAAAATACGCCAATTATGTTCAGTCAACATTTTGCCGATATGCACGCAAGAAGCGACAATCAAACCGAAAATAAACGCCCACAATAGCAACGGCTGATGCTGCATCAACCAAGTAATCCCATGCGCCAATACTAAAAAGCTGGTGGCAATACCCGCCAATAACGACACTAAAAATGTACCGTTAACGTGTTGCCAAAACGCTTTGATGCCTTGACTGAATAAGATTTTGATGGCACTTGGATTAACTGAACGAATCGAATTTAACAATTCTTCGTAAATACCTGTGATAAAAGCAATTGTGCCGCCTGAAACACCTGGCACAACATCGGCCGCGCCCATGGCAACGCCTTTTAAATACACCAATGGGTAACGTGATTTTTTCAACATCATTATCCTAAACGCCCACTCACTAAAGGTACAAAACGAACTGGCTCAATCACCGTTTCAACAAAACCCTGCTCGGTTCTATCAACCACCACTAAATTTTGCTGCTGATCGCCCACTGGAATCACTAAGCGTCCGCCAATCGATAGTTGCTGTTTCAGCTCTTCAGGCACAAAACGCGGCGCTGCCGCTGACAATATGCCATCAAACGGCGCTCGATCAGGCCAACCCATGCCGCCATCACTGTGACGAAAAAACACATTATTGAGATTTAATAACTTAGCGCGTTGCTTGGCTTTTTCTAATAAGCCTTCGATGCGCTCAACGCTGTACACCTTGTCGATAAGCTGCGACAAAATGCTGGTTTGATAGCCCGAACCTGTGCCAATTTCCAATACTTTTTTAGGCGCCACTTCTAACAATAATTCGGTCATACGCGCAACAATATAAGGCTGCGACAAGGTTTGTTGGTGACCAATTGGCAAAGCAGTATCTTCATAAGCACGGTGCGCAAGCGCTTCATCAACAAAAATATGACGCGGCGTATTAAGCATCGTATCTAACACGTGTAAGTTGCGTATGCCCTGCTCTTGCAAACGCTCAATCATGCGATTGCGCGTGCGCTGCGAGGTCATGCCTATGCCATCAAGTCTGTTCATGTTCTACTACTACCAATTCTCGAATCAATGCCGTCGCGAAACTACCTGTACGTAAACTAAAGCGTAATTCGCACTGATTGCCATCAATTTGCCAAGTCAGTGATTGTGCCATACAGCGCAACGGTCTAAAACTGCTTTCTAAGCCTGCGGTTAACAAACCATCGGTTAAAGCAGGATTTTCTTGTAAAATCGCTTGCCACAAAGGCTGTTCAAACGCTTTTCTACCCAATAAAGGCCCTGCTGGGTGAATATCTTGCTGAGCTAATCGTTCAGCTAAATCGTCTTGCGTTTCAGGGAAGAACACCGAGTTACTACCATCCAGATTGAACGCATCGTTGGCTATCGCCTGATTCCAACTACCCTGCTGAACCCGCTGCGACAAATACAGGTTAAACAAATAACTACGCGCCGCCGAATAATAAATGGAACGCTGAAACGGCTTGCAACGCAGTTCGCCAGAAAATAAGGCAAGCGCTTTGTCGATATTTTGTCCTTGCCAGCCAAAACGTTGCTCACCAAAATAATTAGGGAAGCCTTGTTGCTGGATAAGCTGTAAACGCTGTTCAAGTTGCTGGGTATCGCCTTGGATATTTTTCAAGGTGATCACAAAGTGATTGGCTTGGTGTACGCCACGACGCAGTTTTTTATCATGTCTTGCTACTTGCAAAACCCGCCATGAAGCACCCTCTGGGGTAATAAATTCTTTTTTAATCGGCCACGGCAAAGCAAACCATTGTTGCGTGATGGCCTGCTTGTCTTTTAAGCCACTATAGGCAATATCGCGCTGGCCCAAGCCAAGGCTTTTGGCTAAATCTTTCGCCACCATTTCGGTGGTCACATTGCGTTTTTCTATCCATAAAAAAACATGCTCGCCCTGCCCGCTAGGGGTAAAACCCAGCTCTTCAACGACAATAAAATCTTCTGGCTCTGCTTTAAATTCCGCTTGCAGCGCTAAAGGCGGGTAGGCATAAGCAAAATCAAGATTGAACATCAATCAATACCACCGCTTCCGCTGCCAAACCTTTTTTCTCACCAATAAACCCTAAGCGTTCGGTGGTGGTTGCTTTGACGTTGATACAATCCAACGCAATTTGTAAGTCAGCTGCAATATATTCACGCATCAAAGGAATCGCCGCCGCCATTCTCGGCGCTTGCGCGATAATAGTAATATCGGCATTAACCAACACATAGCCTTTATCACGCAATAATTGATAGACATGGCGCAATAAAATACGGCTGTCGATACCTTTAAATTGCGCATCGTTATCAGGAAAATGCTTGCCAATATCGCCTAACGCCGCCGCGCCTAACAAGGCATCACATAACGCGTGCAAGGCAACATCGCCATCGGAATGCGCTTCAATGCCCTGCTCATACGGAATTTTAACGCCGCCAACGGTAACAAAATCACCATCGGTAAAACGGTGTACATCATAACCATGACCAATACGCATGGAATTCTCCTAATTTATTGCATTGTTATTTGCGACCAGCCTCATGCTTGCCTTTCTTGCTCAAGGATTTCGGTCAGGGCAATTTCCGCAACCTTCATATCTTGGGGCAAGGTAATTTTTATATTATCAGGGTCGCCTAGAATGGCGCAGGGTTGCAAACCCAAGGCTTCCACCGCACTGGCTTCGTCGGTCACGACTACCTCGGTTGCCAAGGCTTGTTGTAATAAGCCGTAGAAAAATACTTGCGGTGTTTGCGCCAAGGCAATCTCGCGCCTATCCAAGGTGGCAATAATCTTGCCGTCTTTAACCTGTTTAACCGTTTCGCGCGCCATTAAGACGGGTAACACGCCATGCGCTTGCTGCTTAGCTTGTTGAAATAAGCGATCAAGCATATCGCTACGCACGCATGGTCTTGCCGCATCATGCACCGCAACTAAATCATCGTCTTTGGCATAAGCGCTTAAATAGTGCAGACCTGCTTTAACCGAATCAACCCGTTCTGCGCCGCCTTCAACCAACACCACGTTAGCAGGCAACGGAATTTGTTTAATCCAAATATCTTCTTTAGCGACCACCAGAATAATTTGCTGAATATCTGCACGATGCGCAAAACGAGCGAGAGTTTGTTCAAGAATGGTTTTATCGAGCAGTGTTTGATATTGCTTGGGTGTTGCTGCGCCAAAACGTTGACCAACGCCCGCCGCTGGAATGATTAACCAAATGCGTGACATTTATTTTTTACTGCTGACAACAAGGAAAAAAGTTTCGTTAGGTTTAACCATGCCGAGCTCTGAACGTGCATATTCTTCAATAGCATCGGTTCCGTGTTGCAAATCAATCACTTCATGCCCAAGCGCTTCATTACGCGCTTGCCACTCATCATTAAGCGCTTGCTGTTCATCCACTTTTTTTTGCAAAGCAAACACATGGGTGACGCTACCTTCGCCAACCCACAGGCTAAATTGCAAAGCTAAAAGCAATAAGAACAAAACGATATTGAGTAGTCGCATGAAGTTAATTGTCGATTTTTTAGGCGATTATAACGCTTTCTTAACGGATTACCAATAAGGGTGGCTAAGCCTCCCTTAAACAGTAATTACGCTTTGAATTCAGCGCGTCCACGGTAAACCGCTTTGTCGCCCAATTCAGCTTCGATGCGCAATAAGCGATTGTATTTAGCAATACGGTCGCTACGGCACAATGAACCGGTTTTGATTTGACCCGCAGCGGTTGCAACAGCTAAATCTGCAATGGTTGCATCTTCGGTTTCGCCACTACGGTGTGAGATAACCGCAGTAAAGCCAGCGTCTTGCGCCATTTTGATAGCATCAAGCGTTTCTGATAGTGAGCCGATTTGATTGAACTTAATCAAAATCGAGTTACCGATTTTTTCTTCAATACCGCGTTTTAAAATTTTGGTATTGGTTACAAATAAATCGTCACCCACCAACTGTACTTTGTCGCCGATTTTGTCGGTTAATACTTTCCAACCCGCCCAGTCGCTTTCGTCCATACCGTCTTCAATCGAAATAATGGGGTATTTTTGGGTTAATTCCGCCAAGTAGTTAGCAAAACCTTCAGCATCATATACTTTGCCTTCGCCAGACAAATTGTATTTACCGTCTTTGTAGAATTCAGAAGATGCGCAGTCTAATGCTAAGGTAACATCGCTGCCTAATTTATAACCTGCTTTAGCTACCGCCTCTGCAATCGCTTCTAATGCCGCTTCGTTAGATGGCAAGTTAGGTGCAAAACCGCCTTCATCGCCCACGGCTGTATTCAAGCCACGAGCTTTCAATACCGCTTTCAATGAATGAAAAATTTCTGCGCCGCAACGCAATGCTTCCGAGAAGGTTTTTGCGCCAACGGGCTGAACCATAAACTCTTGAATATCAACGTTGTTGTCCGCGTGTTCGCCACCGTTGATAATATTCATCATTGGCACTGGCAAAGTATATTGCCCTTCAGTACCGTTGATTTGTGCGATATGTTGATACAAAGGAATTTTTTTGCTGATGGCGGCAGCTTTCGCAGCAGCTAGTGAAACGGCCAAAATTGCGTTAGCGCCTAATTTCTCTTTGTTCTCAGTACCATCAGCGGCAATCATAATATTGTCAAGTTCGCGCTGGTTAGCTGCGTCTTTGCCAATCAACAACGGCTTAATCGTTGCGCGGATATTATTAACCGCTTTCAACACGCCTTTGCCCAAATAACGGCTTTTATCGCCATCGCGCAATTCTAACGCTTCACGCGAACCGGTTGATGCGCCTGAAGGAGCACAGGCAACACCTACGCTGCCATCTTGTAAAACCACTTCCGCTTGCACGGTTGGGTTACCACGTGAATCCATCACCTCAAACGCTAATACGTCAGCAATAATTGTCATAAAAAACTCCACTGTTAAGTAAAATTATTGAATGGTTAACTCGTCAAAACTTTTTGCCAAATCATCAAACGCTTTAACGCGTGCTAAAAATGGCTCTAATTTATCCAAGGGCAAAGCGCAGGGACCGTCGCACAATGCTTTATCGGGATCGGGGTGCGCTTCTAAAAATAGGCTAGAAATACCTTGCGCGATACCCGCCAAGGCTAAATCAACGGTTTGGCTACGGCGACCATCGGCTGAATCTGAACGTCCACCGGGTTTTTGCAAAGAGTGGGTAACATCAAACATCACCGGCACGCCCATGTTTTTCATGGTGCGGAAACCGAGCATATCCACCACTAAGTTGTTATAGCCAAACGCGCTGCCACGTTCGCACAAAATCACTTTATCGTTGC
Source organism: uncultured Spongiibacteraceae bacterium (assembly GCA_964568295.1). Taxonomy (GTDB): domain Bacteria; phylum Pseudomonadota; class Gammaproteobacteria; order Pseudomonadales; family DT-91; genus DATCSZ01. The sequence goes on from CAZMQC010000072.1 coordinate 5,505, forward strand.
CCGCTTCTTGAATTTTATTAAGGATATGCTGCATTTCATGCGGGGCTAAAAACTGGGCTTTTTTTACGTTAATAATCGCGCCCGTTTTTGCCATTGCCACTACTAAATCGGTTTGGCGCGATAAAAACGCAGGTATTTGAATAACGTCAGCGACTTGCGCTACCGCTTCGGCTTGATAAGGCTCATGCACATCGGTAATCACGGGCACGTTAAATTTATCTTTAACGCTTTGTAAAATCTGCAAGCCCTTATCTAAGCCAGGGCCACGAAACGAGTTAATCGACGAGCGATTAGCTTTATCAAACGAGGCTTTAAACACATAAGGAATATCCAGCTTTTTACAGACTTCAACGTAGTAAGCGGCAATGTCCATCGCCAAACTTTCGGATTCCAACACGTTCATGCCGCCAAACAAAACAAACGGTAAATGGTTGGCGAGTTTAATGCCAGCAAACTCAATCACAGATTGCGCCATTATGCTTTTCCTTGTTTTTGATAATCGGCTGCGGCTTTAACAAA
>CAZMQC010000072.1:6123-7408 GCA_964568295.1 uncultured Spongiibacteraceae bacterium
CCTAAATAAGGAATGCGTTGCTCACGCGCATATTGAATGGCAGAAATTTTACCTTCAATACCGCGACGACCAAAACCGCCAGGCACTAAAATCGCATCAGGTTTGCTTTGTTCTAAACGCTGGATGCCGTGTTTTTCAATTTCTTCGGAATCGATAAAGTCAAAATCAATACGCAGTTTATTTTGGATACCGCCATGTTTCACCGCTTCAATCACGGATTTATAAGCATCTAACAATTCCATGTATTTACCCACCATGGCAATACGCACCGAACCTTGTGGATTTAATTCGTTTTCAACCACGCGATCCCATTCTGACAAGTCCGCTTCTGGGCACTCTAGGCGTAGTTTATTCACCACGATTTTATCTAAGCCTTGGCCTTGCAATAAACGCGGAATGCTATGAATGGTTCTTACATCAGGCAATGCGATAACCGCTTTTTCTTCCACGTTGGTAAACAAAGCGATTTTCTTACGCGAATTTTCGTCAATATCAACTTCTGAGCGGCACAATAAAATATCGGGGGTTAAACCAATGGTGCGCAATTCCTTGACAGAATGTTGAGTCGGTTTAGTTTTAATCTCACCCGCAGCGGCAATATAAGGCACTAGCGTTAAGTGCATGAGCAAGGCGCGATCTGAACCTAAGGTTAATTTAAGCTGACGCACCGCTTCCAAGAACGGTTGCGATTCCATATCGCCGACCGTACCACCGATTTCCACCAAGCAAACGTCAACATCGCCCGGCCCTTCTAATACGCGGCGCTTAATTTCATCGGTAATATGGGGAATAACTTGTACCGTGCCGCCTAAGTAATCGCCACGGCGCTCTTTACGCAATACTTCCTGATAAACTCGACCCGTGGTAAAGCTATTGCGCTTAGTCGTTTTGGTGCGAACAAAACGTTCGTAATGACCTAAGTCCAAATCGGTTTCAGCGCCGTCTTCGGTGACAAACACTTCACCATGCTGAATAGGACTCATATTGCTTGGATCCACATTGATATACGGATCCAACTTCATCATCGCAATTTTTAAACCTCTAGCTTCTAAAATAGCACCTAATGATGCTGAAGCTATACCCTTACCCAACGAAGAAACTACGCCACCTGTGACGAAAATAAAACGCGTCATGAGAAACCTTTAAACGAAGAAATGCAGCTGAAGTTTCAGCCTTCAAGATGGGATAACAGGATAGCAAAAAAGTGCTCAGTTAACAATTAATCATTGCCTGAATTAATCATTAACTTAGCTAAAAAATTGCTCATGTTGCTTTATCGTCAAAG
>CAZMQC010000073.1:0-4552 GCA_964568295.1 uncultured Spongiibacteraceae bacterium
CGACATCAATCCACGCGCTTTTTTAGCATAGAAGCTAATAATTTTGTATTGTCCGCTTTTTTGATCTTTAAAAATCGGCGTGATGACGCGTGCTTTTAGTTTTTTAGGCTGAATAGCTGAAAAGTACTCATTAGATGCCAAATTAATCAGAATATCGTCGCCTTGTTGAGCCAACGCATCATTGACGGCAAGCGTAATCGTATCACCCCAGAACTCATACAGGTTTTTACCGCGTGCATTCGCAAACGATGTGCCCATTTCTAAACGATAAGGCTGGATCAAATCCAACGGTTTCAATAAGCCATATAAGCCAGACAAAATCCGCAGGTGCTGTTGGGCAAAGTTGAAATCAGCTGCCGAAAAATTAGTCGCTGCCATGCCTTGATAAACATCGCCGGTAAACGCTAAGAGCGCTTGGCGAGCGTTATCCTGAGTAAAGGGTTGCTGCCAATCGCTAAAGCGCTGCATGTTTAATAAAGCCAGTTTAGGGCTGATTTTCATCAAACTTTCAATATCGGTTGGGCTAAGTAATTTGAGTTGGTCAATCAACGCTTGGCTATGTTCTAGTAATGCAGGTTGGGAAAATTCAGTAGTTACTAAAGGCGATTCAAAATCTAAGGATTTGGCTGGAGAGATAACAATTAACATGGTTTTTACTTCGCTAAAAAATCGTGCCACCAATTCAGCGGCGTTTGTCCATCGACGGGATCATAAACATTGGCGTATAGCCATTGTGCGTTATCGCCGTGGGCTTGTAATACTTGGTTAAGCACGGTTTCAATTTCAGAAAAACCGGCTGCAACAGGCACGCTTAAAACAATCATGCGTTCGTTTTGGTAATCAATTTGACCTTGTAAGGCGGAAAACTGAGCTTGCAAAGCTTGTGCAATACTCGCAATCGCTTGTTTGGCAAAAATACGGATACACAAATTACCGCCGTGTTGCTCAACCGCAAATTGCCCTGCGGTTAGTAGGCGAATAATATCTAAACGCGCAGCACCACGGGCAAAAATCGGCGATGTCATTAATTGATAGCAATCATCACCAATGGCTTGCGCGAAAACTTGTTCATAAATAATCTGACCGTCGGGACGGCGACCAGCGAGTAAATGGATGGTTGTTTGTTCTGTCATAAAAACCTCTAAGCTAGTGCATTATAGCGATTTAAAAAAATATTTGGCTAATTTGGTTTTAGCATTTCGTTTGGAATGGTTTTTAAAATCCCCGTATAATTGCCAAAAAAGTAAACCAACACTGTGATCAAATTCTTTCAACTCAACCAACGATTTAACCAAGCATTAGGCAAAGGATTAAGCTGGCTGATTTTCGCTATGATGCTGATTAGCTGCACGATTGTTTTGCTGCGTTATGGTTTTCATCATGCTTCAACCGCTTTACAGGAATTGCTGCTGTATTTGCATGGTTGCGTTTTTTTACTCGGTGCTGCTTACACCTTGCAGTGCGATGAGCATGTTCGCGTCGATATTTTCTACAGCCGTTTTAACCAAACCCAGAAAGCGTGGGTGGATATTGCGGGTACGATTTTCTTTTTAATGCCTTTTTGTATTTTCTTAATGGTTTTCGGCTGGCAGTTTTTTCATAGTGCTTGGTTGATGAACGAAGGTTCGTCAGAGCCTGGCGGCTTGCCGTTTGTTTATGTTTTAAAAGGCTTTATTCCGCTGGGCTTTGCTTTATTGCTGTTGCAAGCGCTCAGCGTGTTATTGCAAAAGTCTCTGTTTTTAGTGCTGCACAAGGAATTGTAATGGAATTTATCCCGCTCTACTTATTTGCAGCTTTGTGCATTGCCTTGATGCTCGGTTATTCGGTGGCGTTCACGCTGGCGGGTATTTCCTTATTATTTGCGGGCTTCGGCATCGTACAGGGTGTTTTCCCGTTGGGCTATGTATTGGCATTGCCGGATCGAATATTTGGCATAGTTAATAATAGCTCGCTGATTGCCGTACCGTTGTTTGTATTAATGGGTATGTTTTTGGAAAAGTCTAAATTAGCCGAAAACTTACTGGTGAATATGGCGCAGTTAATGGGGCGAATGCCGGGTGGTTTGGCAATTTCCGTAGTTTTGGTCGGTGCGTTATTGGCGGCTAGCACCGGCATTGTCGGCGCATCGGTGGTCACCATGGGGCTTATCTCGTTGCCCACCTTATTAAAGCATCGTTACGGCGAGTCTTTTTCAACAGGTTTGATTAGTGCGACGGGCACATTAGGGCAAATTATACCGCCTTCGATTGCTTTGGTTATTTTGGGCGATGTTATTTCAACCGCCTACCAACAGGCGCAAATCAGCATGGGCGTGTTTAACCCTAAGTCGGTGTCGATTGGTGATTTATTTGTTGGTGCCTTTATTCCTGGTATTTTGTTGGTACTGTTTTATATCGCTTATGTGGTGATGTATGCGATAAAAAATAGACAAACCATTACGCGTAACTACCATGAAAAAGCTCCGCCAATAGGGCGCTTGTTGAAAGACTTAATGCCGCCTATTGCGCTAATTTTACTGGTATTAGGATCAATTGTTGCTGGCGTTGCAACGCCCACCGAAGCGGCGGGGCTAGGCGCATTAGGTGCTTTTGGCTTGGCTTGTGCCAGTGGTAATTTAGATAGGGCAGTGTTACAAAAGGTTTTATTGGAAACCTTAAAGATTACCGCCATGGTATTTATGATTTTAATGGGCGCAGCCTTATTTTCCTTGACGTTTAGAGGCTTTGGCGGCGATGAATTGGTGCAGAGCTTATTTGCCCAGTTGCCTGGCGGAACCATGGCAGCGGTTTTTGTGGTGATGCTGCTTATTTTTCTGCTTGGTTTTGTGTTGGATTTTATTGAGATAACATTTGTGGTTGTGCCTATTTTCGGGCCTATTTTATTGATGATGGGCGTTGACCCGATTTGGCTTGGCATCATGATCGCGATTAATCTGCAAACCTCGTTTTTAACGCCACCATTTGGCTTTGCCTTATTTTATTTGCGTGGTGTAGCGCCTGAGAGCATTGCAACTACAACAATTTACAAAGGCGTTATCCCGTTTATTGTCATTCAGTTGTTGGTGTTGTTATTGCTTGCAGCCTTTCCTGCTTTGGCGACTTGGCTGCCTGCGATTTTGATTAAGTAATTGCTGGTAAAATAAGCAACTTTATTGCTTAGAACTGGAAATTGAAGTTCGAGTCGTTATAATGATTTGCACATTTTAAAATGGAGGCCATTACTAATGTCAAAGCGCATTCAATCTTTTTTAATTATCACCTTGCTATTTGCTGGCAGCGGTTTGGCTGGTTGTGAGAAAGCGGTTAATTACGTTAATCAAAATTGCTCAGGTAGTGATGGTAGTTTTTCCTGCGGTGGTGATGATTAAACTGACGTTGTTAGCATACACAAAGCTGTTTGTTAGAAAACAGCTTTCTTAAACGCCTAACAAAAATGCATAAACTTTTATAACCAAAATCAAAACGCCTGCTGCATAAAGCCCAGCAATTAGGTCATCGACCATAATCCCAAGCCCACCAGACACTTTTTTATCCAGCCAACCAATGGGAAAAGGTTTGACGATATCAAACAGGCGAAACAGAATAAATGCGCCAATTTGCCAGTATAAGTGGATATGTTCTTGCAAATACCAACCCGCCAACAGTAGGGTTAACCAGTAACCTGCAAACTCGTCCCAAACAATTGAACCGTGGTCATGCGTGCCGCAGTCTTTAGCTGTTTTGTGGCAAATATAAATACCGACAACGCAGCTTAATAATGTGATTACCGCAAAGGCTGTAAACGGTAATTTGCTCAGCGCAAACAAATAAATGATTGCTGCGGCTAATGTGCCCCAAGTACCCGGCGCGGGTTTGATTAAACCGCTATAAAAGCCAGTCGCTAAAATATGGATAGGGTCTTTTAAATTAAATGGGTGGCGCATAAAAATGATCAAAACCGTGTTGATGAATAACGATACCGTTAGGTAGATGATGCAAAGTATAACCTGAACCTGCAACTATTTTACCGATAGCGGTAGCGCAAATACCATGTTTGCTAAGCTGTTCGGGTGTTAGTGGGCTGGTAAAACAAAGCTGGTAATCATCGCCACCAGTAAGCGCCCATTGTATGGCTTGTTCGGTGCCAAATTGTTGTATCAATACTGAATTGATGGGCAGGCAAGCAATATCAATTTCGGCGGCGCAGCGTGAGGCGGTTAAAACATGACCAAGGTCGGCGAGCAGGCCATCAGAAATATCAATGCAGCTATGCGCTAGCCCAATTAATTGCTGGCCTAGCACTAATTGCGGTTGCGGATTGAGATAAGCTTGATAAAAAGGCGCTTGTTGAATGCCACGTTGGTAATTGTATAAGCCAGCGGCGGAGTTTCCTAACTCGCCCGAAACATAAATCGTATCGCCAATTTTTGCACCGCTACGGGTTAATGCTTGATGGTTTGGCACCTCACCTTGCACTTGCACCGTAATGGTCAATACAGGGCTTTGTGTGGTATCGCCGCCGATTAAGCTGATGTTGGCTTGTTTAGCGGCATAGAACAGCCCATCAGAAAATG
>CAZMQC010000073.1:4652-5760 GCA_964568295.1 uncultured Spongiibacteraceae bacterium
TGCTCGACCACTTTATCTAATACCGCATTGATGAACTTATGACTTTCGGTTGCGCCGAACTTTTTAGCTAGCGATACCGCCTCATTAATCACCACTTTATAAGGTACGTCGATGCGCTCTTTAAGTTCGTAAGTGGACATACGTAATAAAGCTAACTCAACGGGGTTAACTTCATCAATAGCGCGGTCAGTTAAATTAGGCTCGATGACCGCATCAAGTTCGCCGATTAGGGCGGGAATGCGATGTAATAATTCGTGAAAATACTCGCCATCAACCTTGTCAAAATCATTATCGACACGAAACTCGGCTTCAATTTGATTGAGCGGTGCTTGCGCCATGCGCCATTGATATAGCGCTTGTACGGCATAGTGTCGCGCTCTTTGGCGTTTGGCAATTTGTAGTTGTTGTTGCGTTGGCTTCGCCATGGGATAACCCTGAATATAGCATTTGCTGAATTAGCACCAACAGCGTTGGTTTAAGCCGTTGGTGCTAACAGGAAAATAGCTTAAAGCTGTTTTAAAATATTAACCATTTCAATGGCTGAAAGTGCGGCTTCTTCGCCTTTGTTACCCGCTTTTGTACCTGAGCGTTCAATCGCTTGCTCAATGGTATCGACGGTTAATACGCCAAAAGAAACAGGAATTTCCGCATCAAGACTGACTTGCGCCAAGCCTTTAACGCATTCGCCAGCAACATATTCAAAATGCGGTGTGCCGCCACGAATAACTGCACCTAAAGCAATTACTGCGTCATATGTTTCTTGTTTAGCTACTTTTTTGGTCACTAATGGAATTTCAAATGCGCCAGGCGCACGAACGATGGTGATATTGTCTTCGCTTGCGCCATGACGTTTCAAGCAGTCAATCGCGCCTGCTAATAGGCTTTCTACAACAAAAGCGTTCCAGCGACCCACAACAATCGCAAACTTAGCAGATTCAACGGTTAGTTTGCCTTCAATGGTTTTAATGCTCATGGTATTCCTCGATTATTGATCTTGATAAGGGATGTATTCTACAACTTCTAAGTTAAAGCCGGAAATAGCATTGTATTTAACGGGCGATGACATCAAGCGCATTTTTCTAACACCTGCTTCGCGCAGTAATTGCGA
>CAZMQC010000073.1:5860-7378 GCA_964568295.1 uncultured Spongiibacteraceae bacterium
GCCATTGAGCCGTCTTCATTCAAGATTTCGCAAATCACACTGGCAGGTTCTAAGCCAGCAAGACGCGCAAGATCTGTGCCTGCTTCGGTATGCCCAGCACGCGTGAGTACGCCGCCTTTTTGTGAGCGCAGAGGGAAAATATGACCAGGTTGAACAATATCGGAGGCTTTGGCATTACGCGCGACCGCAACTTGTACGGTTAACGCTCGGTCAGCAGCAGAAATGCCTGTCGTTACACCTTCAGCCGCTTCAATCGACAGAGTAAAATTGGTGTGGTAAGGGCTGTCGTTTTTTTGCACCATGGGCGGCAAATTTAATAAATCGCAACGCTCCTCGGTGAGCGTTAAGCAGATTAAGCCGCGTGCGTGTTTCGCCATGAAATTGATATGTTCTGCCTTAACGCATTCGGCAGCCATAATAATATCGCCTTCGTTTTCCCGGTCTTCATCATCCATTAAAATCACCATTTTACCGGCGCGGATGTCGTCAATTAACTCTTTGGGGGTACTCAGTGCCATGATAAGTTGTCTCTTGGTTGGTGCTTAGCGATAAAACCCGTGTTCAGCAAGAAAGGCTGGGTTGATTGAGCTGGTTTGTTCGCTGTTATCAGTGCGTAATAGTTGCTCCAAATAACGAGCAATCACATCGACCTCTAAGTTTACCAGAGTTCCAGCTTGATAGTGCTGAATGACGGTTTCTTTAGCTGTATGAGGTACGATATTCAACATAAAACCGTCACTGGTTAAGGCATTAACCGTTAGGCTAATGCCGTCCACGGTGATTGAACCTTTGTGAGCAATATATTTGCGCAAACTCTCAGGTGCAAACATTTCAATTTGCACCGAACGCCCGTCGTTATTAAGACGCAATACTTTGCCGATGCCATCGACATGGCCGCTAACAATATGCCCACCAAAACGGCTGGTAGCAAGCATGGCTTTTTCGAGGTTTACGGGCGCGCCGACACTCAGTTTCGCCAGTGTGCTTAAACGTAGGGTTTCATTGGAAACGTCTGCCCAGTAAGCGTTGGTTTCAAAACCTGTTACCGTTAAGCAAACGCCGTTAGTTGCAATGCTATCGCCGAGTTTTACATCGGAAAAATCCAGCCCTGTGCTGCGTATGAGTAAACGGCTGTCGCCACCGGTTGGCTGTATTTTGGCAATGTTGCCTGTTGCTTCAATAATGCCTGTAAACATAGTTTGCCTATTATCAGTCGTTTAGTGTTTCATGGCGCAAATGCCAGCGAACATCATTGCCTATTTGCCGAATTTCGGTGATTTTTAACCGTTTTTGCTCGCTCATTTGGCTTAATGGTAGCTGCATCAATGGTTGTGCTGTACTACCGAGCAAGGTGCTCGCCATATAAATAATATATTCGTCAATTAAACCTGCTTGAGTCAATGCGCCATTCAGGGTTTGCCCTGCTTCAATCATTACCTGATTGCATTGTTGCGACGCTAACCATGTTAATACTTGCGCTAAATCGACCTGTCCTGCGGTATTGGCAAGTTTGATACA
>CAZMQC010000074.1:0-7355 GCA_964568295.1 uncultured Spongiibacteraceae bacterium
GGATTAAACGGGAATATCGTGCGTTAGGTACTCATACCCAAACCAAGCGATAGCTGCCCCCGCAACTGTAATTGCATCACAGGATATTTTACCCCAGCCACTGGCTTTACCGGGAAGGCTTAAATATCTGCAAGAGCCAGGAGACCTGCCTTCAACAAAGTTTTGCTTAGCAAGCTTTGTTCTCACTACAACTTCGGGTGTGAAGTTTGTTGGATTAAACAAATGCCGTAAGGCTGTACTAGCAAAACTATGTTGTTATCCAATAAGCCGTTGTGCTTGTTGGCGTTTATTTTTGATTATGCGTTTTTCAAGGTCAGATTTTCTCTGGCTGTGCTTGCGTGTGCGTCAAAAGCCAACGCCCAACAAAATGTACAAAAATTACTGCGTCAACGATATGCCTTATCGTGGGCAGCGGCTGCGCATGGCTTTTCAACAAGCGCTAATATCCCACGCCACTCCACCACTGTTTACCAACCTTTCCCTATACCCGTTTTCAGCCGTGTTAAACGCGGACGGAATCAAAGCAATAAAAAACAAGGATTGCAACACAGCGCCTTTAGCTCGGACTGGTTAACTCAATACGATGTTTTTTAGAGGTAAAATATGAAAACCTTACAATATTTGGGTGTGGCGTTATTAGCTACACAATTAACCGCTTGTTTTGATAAAGGCAAAGGACTACCAACGCCTGAAGACAATACCAACACTGAAGCACCAACCGTTGAAACGCGCCTGCCTTATCAAGCGGTGATAGCAACCAATAACTTTAGCGCTGGCGGCATCCAAATCGCTACTATCAATCAAAACGAAGATGGACACAGCACCTTGAGCGGCACGGTATTTTCCGCCTCAGCTGGTGGGTTTCCAGACTATACCGTCAGTGCCTTTGGTGATTATTTTTATCACATTGGAAAATACGGAATTGATCAAATCACCAAGCACCATATCGATCAGCCCGAAACTAACGTTTGGGGCGATGCTTGGGATGCAAGCGGTGATGATTACAGCGGCAACAGCTATGAGATGGTATTTGTTAATGACAGCAAAGCTTATCTTATCCGCTACGACAGCGATAAAGTGTGGATAGTTAATCCCAGTGCCACTGACGAAGCCGACTTTAAAATTGGCGAAATCGACTTATCAAGCTATAACGCTGGAAACAACGACAATCCCAACCCTACAGCTGGCTTAGTGATTGGCGATAAACTATTTATTTTAATGCAACGTTTCGATGAAGGCTGGTGTCCTGACGATGCCTTTGTTGCAGTTTATGACACTAAAACTAATCAACCATCGAAATATAACGAATATTGGAACAAGCCATTAGTCGATGTGAAAATTCAACTGCAAACCAAAAACCCATCGGGTATGGATTATCAAGAAGATGTGGGTATCGTGATTGGCTCCGTAGGCGAAGGTACCCTGTTTGGAAGCTGCGACGCCACACGTTATACAGGCGGCATCGAAGTTATCAACCAATTTACTTACGAAACGCGTCTTGTTTTAGATGATGGCGATGATGCAAACCACCCTTACGACTTTATCTCGCGCGCCATTGCTTTAGATAAAAATAACGGTTATTTCGTTAGCTACGCCGACTGGGGCGATACCAAGCTTTATCACTTTAATCCAACAACTGGCGATGTTACAGGTGTCGTTGAAGGCTTTGGTGATAACGCCATGATGGACATTCGCGTATTAAAGAAAACCCCTGATAACACTGCATGGGTAGGCGTTGCAGGCAGCGACAATGGCTTTTATATCCTTAATAAAGAGCAAGAAATAGAACAAGAATTTGCTTTAGAAGCTGGACCAGATGCTGTGAGCTTTGTCTTCACACCCAAGCCTGTTGATACAAGCACTATGCCAGAATTTCCTTTCCCACCTAAAGTCAGCGTTGAAGGCAGCACTGCCATTGCGCATGACGACCCAGCTTTTGTTGCATGGGCAACTGGCTATGAAAACTATCGCATAGGTCCTGGGGTGGACGAGCAATGGAAGACGCCTGAAAAAGCTTTAGGCAAGGCGGGCGACTCTGCTAATACTGGAAATCCGAACTTTGTCTTTGATATCGTGGTTTTAGGGCGTGCTGGTGAGATCACTTTGACTTTCGACAAGCCTATTCGCAACGGTGAAGGTGCTGACTTCGCAGTATTTGAAAACGCAAATACCGTTATGCTAGAGCTGGCATGGGTTGAAGTTTCTAGCGATGGCGAAAACTTCTATCGTTTCCCTAACTACTCATTCACCGAAAACCCAGTGACTGCATACGGTGCAACTGACCCGACCATGATTCATAACCTCGCTGGGAAATATGCTGCTGGCTATGGTACGCCATTTGATCTTGAAGATTTAAAAGGCACCAAAGGCTTAGATATCAACAATATTACTCACGTGAAAATCGTCGATATTGTTGGTAATGGTGCGGCTTTAGATAGTTTAGGCAATTCTATTTATGAAGCTTACCCAACTTCTGGCAGCGGTGGCTTTGATTTAGACGCTGTTGGCGTAATTCACCAAGCAGACTAAGCCTTTTGTGGGCGTGTATAACACGCCCACATTTCCTTTATTTTGCTAATGGGCTTTTTAGCTCAATCAAAGGGAAACAATTTACGTTAAGCATCCTAATGAAATACTCCAAGGCAAATATGGCATTTAACAACAACCATTAGTTATGATTTACAAGGAAATCCCTATGAATTTCAAACATCAACTTTTAGTAATAACATCCATAGCAGCTTTTACTTTTTTAGTTGGCTGTGTTGAAGGCACTGACCTACCGTTAACGCCTGATCAAACTTCGCCAAGCAACCCTACCAATCCAACTACACCTAGCGTACCTGACCATCATTTTGCTGTGGTTAATATGGCAGATCCAGGTTATGCGGATTATGACCTTGCTTTAGTTGATTTAAGCAAAAGTCACTTAACCGTTAATGAAGGCGGTTATGCGGGGCGTGGTTCTGATTATGCGATAGCCGCTTATGGCAAACACTTTTACCGCATAGGTCGCTACGGTTCTGATACGATTACCAAGTACTCCATTCAATCCCCCAAAAGCGCCATATACACGTATAGCACGAACGCTACAGGCAGCGGCCACAGCAGTAACCCTTATGACTTGATTTTTGTCAGTGAAACCAAAGCCTACATGATTCGTTATGGCGACAATAAATTATGGGTTGTCAATCCATCAGCAAGCAATCAAAGCAGCTTTAAAACCAAGGAAATCAATATCAGTGCTTATGCTGATAGTGATGGCGTGCCTGAAATGAGCGCTGGCGTTATCGTTAACGGCAAACTGTATGTAACGTTACAAAAACTCGATGAAGACTGGGCCCCCAGTAACACGTCATCCGTACTCGTTATTAATACCAGTACCGACCAAGTAGAAAGGGAAATCCCGCTACAGACCACTAATCCAGGCGCTATTGTTTACCACCCAGATGCGGGACTTTTTGTGCAATCAGACGGCGACAAACTTTGTTTTGCTTGCTTACCCAAGAAAAAAACTGGCGGTATTGAGAAAATCAATCTCAGCAACAATACTGCCGAAGTCGTTGTTTGGGATACTGGCAGCTATGGCCTAAATAAGCTGGCGATTACCGATGCAAACACAGCGTATGTCTCCAAATATTATGGCTGGGGCGACCAAGGCGTCTTTAAGTTAAATCTTGCGACTAAAACCTTATCAAGCTCACCGTTAGATGGCTTGAATAATGTCGAAATTCGTAATCTTACCTACCATGAAGGCAAGCTTTGGGTCAGTATTGCTGGCTTTGCTAACCCGCGAATCAACTTATATAACATCCCCAATGAAACACCTGCGGGGCAATTATCAACCGCGTTTTACCCTGAACAAGTGGTTTTCATCAAACAGTAAGACCGTGTTGGCTGCACGTATTTTCTTGCAGCCAACATTGAATGTATGAAGCCTTTACAATTATTAATTGACAGGCAGCATAAAAACCTTAACATGCACGCCAAGAAGGTTCCGATAGGATTAAACGGGAATATCGTGCGTTAGGTACTCATACCCAAGCCAAGCGATAGCTGCCCCCGCAACTGTAATTGCATAACAAGATATTTTACCTCTGCCACTGGTTTAACTGGGAAGGCGAAAATATCTGCAAGAGCCAGGAGACCTGCCTTCAGCGGTTTATCCGCCCCTGTTTTTGCCTCCGGGGTGTTTGGCAACTAACGTGTTTTCGAGACCTTTGTGCGACACTTATTAAACCTAGCATTATTTGCAACAAGCTATTGCTTAGCTGTATCTGCTTTTTCCAGCTCCATGGAAGAAATCGAAGTATTTGGCACCGCCCAAGAGCGCCCCACCCTTGCCGATATTAACCTAGAAACATACAACGGTTTTGCGGATGTTTTACACCGCGCTGACTTCGAGCACCGTTTAGTCGATATTGGCGACATTATTAATCAGTCGGTTAGCGCCCAAATCAGAAAGTCAGGCGGCTTAGGCTCAAACAGCCAAGTATCTATTCGCGGCTCCAGCGGTAAGCAAATCAACGTCTATCTTGATGGCATGTTATTAACAAGTCCGCAAAGCGGTAGCAATACCCTTTCGATTATTCCTACGTCTTTAATTGAACAAATCGAGATTTATCCCGACTTTACGCCAGGGCAACTTGGCGATGCCAACATCGGTGGCGCGTTAAATATTCGCACACGCTTACCTAAATCAGGGTTTGGTGGTCGTATTGCCACAGCTTTCGCCTCATTTAATACTTTTCAACAAGATTTAGGGCTTTGGGGCGGCACGGAAGAAACCCAAGCGATTGCAGCATTAAGCTACAGCCAAAGCGATAACAACTATCCCGTTGATCCTAAAGATTGCTTAAAAGTTCAGCGCATTTGTGCCGATGACAAAAAACGCCAACGCGCTGGATTTGAACAATATTCAGCGGTTAGTAAAGTACGCCACAACTTCAATCAGCAATATTCCTTGCAAGTGTTATTGGGTACGGCAAAGACCAATAACCAAGTGCCTGAATACCGAAACTATAAAATACCCAAAGCCGAGGTAGAAAGCGAACTCAACCAATTTCATATTATGTTTCAATCAGAAACCGAATTTTTTAATTGGGGCACAAGGTTTTATGGCAACCAACAAAAAGAGCGATTTGATAGTGTCGTGGTTGGCGCGCCTAGCACCCGCAATGATACGCACGTAAGACAACAACTCGACAATTTAGGCGGTAACTTTTTTACTGAGTTATACACTGCTGGCAATACCTTAAGCCTTGCCTTGGACTATTCCGAAGCCAACAGTGACAGCGACAACAAGCAATGGGATTTTGATATTGCCGCCAAGCGTAAAAAACTTTCTATTAGCCTATCTGACCACTGGCAAATTGTTGACAGCTTTGCTTTAAACGCCGTTGTGCGCAGCAACCAATACCATGACACTACCGATGTCCCGCCAATAATAACGGGATTTAGAGCGCATTGTAGCGGTAATGATAAAAACTGTGCGAACTACAAAAAGACGCACAATTCTTGGCAAGCGGGCTTTGCTTGGACGCCAAGCAATTGGACCATAAAAGCGAATATTGGCGAAACCATTCGTATGCCAACATTAACCGAACGCTTTGGAGTTAGTGGCAACTTTGTTGGCAATGCCAAGTTAAAACATGAACAAAGCAAAAGTTGGGAAGCAGGCGTACTTTATAATGATAAATGGGTTGATGCCTCTCTTATTTATTTCAATAAGACCATTCAGGATGGCATTTATGTTTTCTACTTTGCCCAAGGCATAGGCAAGCCCGAAAACGTTTCAAAAGTTGATTTGTCTGGAAGTGAGCTGTTTATACGCTTACGTTTAGGTGAATATTTTTCCGTTTTTGCAGGTGGTCAGTGGTTAGATTCCTATAATCATTCCGAGGCTGTTGCTTACAAAGGCAAAAAACTAGCGGGGATTTATCACCAAACCTTACAAACAGGTATTGCGGTAGAAAGTGAAAAACATCAATGGTCGTTAACGTATCACCAAGACAAAGAAATGTGGTTTGATCACCCTAACCGTATTGTTGCGCCTGATCGCAAAGTATTTGATACCAGTTATACCCTAAGAATTAGCAGTTTCACCGTCAATTTCTCGGTCAATAATATTTTTGATCACCGTTATTACGACTTTAATTTCCTGCCCGCCCCCGGTCGTAGTTTCTCAACCACCATCAGTTATAACTTTTAGGAGTATCCTATGTTTTCAAAACTATTAACTTTATCCACCGCCATTGCTATAGCTGTTAGCTTAGCGGCTTGTAATAGCAGCTCCAGTAGCAGCAAATCCCATAAGGGCGGCGATTATTTTGCGGTCGTGAATATGGCTGATCCAGGCTATGCCGATGCAGATTTAGCCTTAGTCGATCTAAGCAAAGAACCATTGACGCTTCAAGAAGGCGGTTTTGGCGGCAGCGGCAGCGATTTCGGTTTGTCAGCTTATGGCGAATATTTCTATCGCATTGGTCGATTCAACTCAGATAGTATTACTAAATATTCTATTCAAGATCCTAACACGCCAATCTATACCTATAGTACAGGAGCTTGGAGCAACCCTTATGAACTAATCTCTCTCAGCAATGAAAAAGCTTACCTACTTCGTTACGACACTGCTGAATTATGGGTGGTTAACCCTAGCGCGGAAAACGAAGCTGATTTTAAACTGAAGGAAATCGACCTGTCTTCTTATGATACCGACGGTATTCCAGAAATGTCGGCGGGCATCATTGTTGATGGCAAACTTTATGTCACACTAGAAAAATTGACTAACTGGGAGCCAGTCAATACCTCATCTGTACTTATCATCAATACCGACACTGATACAGTAGAAGACGAGATTGATTTACAGACTACTAATCCTAGCTCAATCCATTACCACGAAAGCATTGGTTTAATCATTCAATCAGACGGTGATAAAACCTGTTTTAGCTGCGCGCCTTCGCAAAGTGGCGGCATCGAAAAAATTAACTTAAGCAACTACGAAACAGAAATCATTGCTTGGGACACTGCTGAGTACGGCCTTAACCAATTTGCTTTAGTTGATAAAAACACCGCCTATGTTGCTAAATACCATGGCTGGGGCAACTCCGATGTATTCAAACTTGATTTAAACACTGGCGAACTTGCTGAGCACGCTTTAGATGGCTTAGAAGGTTTAGATATTCGTGCGCTTGCGGTACATGAAGGTAAACTTTGGGTAAGCATTGCGGATATGACTAATCCACGCATTAACCTATACAACCTTGCTGATGAAACATCTGCGGGGCAATTAAGCACAGCTTTCTATCCGCAAGAAATCCGTTTTGTTAAAAAATAAGGTGGATGTTTAAAGGCATGGA
>CAZMQC010000075.1:0-1116 GCA_964568295.1 uncultured Spongiibacteraceae bacterium
AGCTGTTGCTGCAAATTGCCTAAAGCTGTTTCAAACTCCGCTAACTTAATACGCTCTTGTGCAACCACTTGTTCTGGTGCGTTTTTAACAAAGTTATCGTTAGCAAGGCGTGAAGCCAGTTTTTCATGCTCTTTGCTGAGTTTCTCGATTTCTTTATTCAAACGAGCGATTTCTTTATCGGTATCAATAAAGCCAGCCATAGGAACAAGCACTTTCATATTGCCGACCAACTGAGTAGCTGAAAGCGGGGCGTTTTCGCCGTCGTTTAACCAAGTGATGCTTTCGAGTTTGGCGAGCTTTTGTAACAAGCGTTCGGTGTTTTGTAAACGTTGTTGGTCTTGTTGGCTGCCTTGCTGTAAGTAGATGGGCAAAGCAATCGCAGGGGAAATGTTCATTTCTCCACGGATGTTGCGTACCGCCAAAATAGTTGCTTTTAACCAGTCAATATCCGCATCTACTTCGCTGTTAAGCAAGCTTTGGTCAGCGGTTGGATAGGCTTGCAACATAATGGTTTCGCCGTTGTTGCCCACCAGCGACTTAACACGCTGCCAAATTTCTTCGGTAATAAACGGCATGATGGGGTGGGCTAGGCGTAACAAGCTATCTAATACGCGCACAAGCGTGCGGCGTGTGCCTTTTAGCTGCGCTGCGCTGCTGTTTTTATCCCAGAAAACGGGTTTGCATAGCTCTAAATACCAGTCGCAATATTCGTGCCAGGCAAATTCATAAATCGCTTGGCTGGCTAAGTCAAAACGGTAATTGGCAAATGCATGGTTTACGCTTTCAATGCAACGTTGCAGTTGGCTTAAAATCCATTGATCAGCTAGCGATAATTGATAATCTTCGCTACCGTCTTGTCCGCAATCTTCGTTTTCGGTATTACTCAAAACGAAGCGGGCAGCGTTCCAGAGCTTGTTACAGAAATTACGGTAACCCTCAAGACGCTTCATATCCCAGTTAATGTCGCGCCCGGTTGAAGCAAGTGCGGCCAAGGTAAAACGTAATGCATCGGTGCCGTGTTCGTTAATACCATTGGGGAATTCTTTTTGTGTGCGCTTGGCGATTTTTTCCGCAAGCTGCGGTTGCATCATATTGCCCGTGCGTTTTTCTAATAAA
>CAZMQC010000075.1:1216-7206 GCA_964568295.1 uncultured Spongiibacteraceae bacterium
CCTACATAAACCTTGCCATCTTGGTCATACCACGCTGGAATACGGTGCCCCCACCATAGTTGGCGCGAAATACACCAGTCTTGAATATCGCGCATCCAACTGAAATACATATTTTCATATTGTTTTGGTACAAACTGAATGCGCCCATCTTCAACCGCCGCAATCGCAGGTTTAGCTAGAGTTTTAGCATCAACAAACCATTGATCGGTTAATAATGGCTCGATAACTAAGCCAGAGCGGTCGCCACGCGGTACTTTTAGCGCATGGTCGTCTATTTTTTCTAGCAGACCAAGTTTGTCGAGGTCGGCAACAATCACTTTACGCGCATCGTAACGATCTAAACCTGCATAAGCGCTCGGTAAACTTGCGTCCAATTCGTGATTAACGCTGCCATCAATATTGTAAATATCCGCTTGCGCTAAAACAGCGGCGTTTTTATCAAAAATATTAATGAGTGGCAGTTTATGGCGCTTGCCGATTTCATAGTCATTAAAGTCGTGCGCTGGGGTAGTTTTAACGCAGCCTGTACCAAAATCTTTATCAACGTGAGCATCGCCAACAATGGGGATACGGCGTCCAACCAGTGGCAATTCAATAAATTGGCCGATTAATGCTTGATAGCGTTCGTCGTCTGGATGAACCGCAACGGCGCTATCGCCTAACATGGTTTCTGGGCGCGTGGTAGCAACCACTAAATAGTTTTTACCGTCTGCGGTGGTCGCGCCATCGGCAAGCGGATAGCGGAAGTGCCACATAAAGCCTTTTTCTTCGTGGCTTTCTACTTCTAAATCAGAAATGGCGGTGTGTAGTTTTGGATCCCAGTTAACAAGGCGTTTGCCACGGTAAATTAAACCGTCTTGATGCAAACGAATAAATGCTTCTTGCACCGCGCGATAAAATCCATCGTCCATGGTAAAGCTTTCATGCTGCCAATCGACCGAGTTGCCTAAGCGGCGCATTTGACGGGTAATCGTGCCACCAGACTCGGCTTTCCAATCCCATACTTTATTAATAAACGCCTCACGCCCTAATTCAACGCGTCCAGGTTGCCCTTCAGCGGCGAGCTTACGCTCAACCACCATTTGCGTGGCAATACCTGCGTGGTCGGTGCCGACTTGCCATAAGGTTTTTTTACCTTGCATACGCGCTAGACGAATTAAGGCATCTTGTAGGGTATGTTGGAATGCGTGTCCCATGTGTAAGCTGCCTGTTACGTTGGGCGGCGGAATCATCACGCAATAGGCATCGTTATTGCCTTGTGGGGCAAAATAGCCATTTTTTTCCCAAGTTGGATACCAGTTTTGTTCAATAGCAGCAGGGTTGTAGGTTTTATCCATGATTGCAAATAGTCGATAAATAGAGAGTTAAACTAAAAAGAGGGGAGCGATTATAGCAGAAAATTACACGATTTTTGCTGATTTAACGCTTCGTTATAGCTGCTTGCAAAACGCTAAGGAGTTAAGAGGTTTTCTTGCGCAAATCAATGTGTTTAAGCGGGTAATTGCGTTCTTTATAAAAACGATATTTTTCGCGACCTTTGATTAAGCATTGCGGCTCTTGACTCACAATTTCAACCACACGTTGAAAACGCGAATAAAAGGGCGGAATAGTTTGGCTTAAATTGATCAGTAAGTCATCGTGATTGCCAGGTTCATTGCCAGCGCCAATTTCAATTGAGCAAGCTGCGCCTTGTGCATCAAGCAGTTTATGCGGCAAAAAGCTTTGTGCTTGAAATTGCCACAGGTATTCATCCAGCGCTTTGGCTTGTTCGGGGTTGTCGCAGTGAATATATATGCGATGACCTAGCTTGCTAGTTTGTTGCAGCAAACGGCAGGCAAAGTTTTCCCGCGCTTGGGGGAAGCTGTCGGGCAAAATATAGTAATTAACCAATGTCATAAGCTAGAAGGGCGAACAGTGTTCGCCCAAACCTTGTATTAAGGTAATTCTTCTACGCGATTAAGTAAGTACTGTACTAGCAAGCTAACAGGGCGACCTGTTGCGCCTTTTTCTTTGCCTTCTAACCATGCGGTGCCCGCGATGTCCAAATGCGCCCAGGTATAGTTTTTGGTGAAACGCGATAAGAAACAGGCTGCGGTAACGCTGCCGCCAGCGGGGCCGCCAATATTGCCAATATCAGCAAAATTGCTATCAAGCTGCTTGTCGTATTCTTTCCAAAGCGGCATCGGCCAAGCGCGGTCGTAAGTTAATTGCCCAGCTTCTAATAGCTGCCAAGAAATCATATCTTGATTGCTATATAAGCCTGAGGCGTGATTGCCTAGCGCTACAACACAAGCACCCGTTAAGGTGGCAATGTCGATAACTGCGAGCGGATTAAAGCGTTCAACGTAGCTTAATAAGTCGCAAAGTACCAAACGGCCTTCGGCGTCGGTATTAAGAATTTCAACGGTTTGTCCTGAAAGGGTGGTAATCACATCGCCCGGTTTAGTTGCGCCGCCATCGGGCATATTTTCTACCGCACCGATCACGCCAATCACGTTAATGGGTAAATCTAATTCGCAAACCGCTTGTAAGGTACCGACTACGCTAGCGGAGCCGCACATATCAAACTTCATTTCATCCATTTTGGCGCCAGGTTTCAAAGAAATACCGCCGCTATCGAAGGTAACGCCTTTGCCAACTAATACATAAGGTTGTTGTGATTGATCGGCGCCTTGATACTCCATGACCACAACTTTGGCAGGTTCTTTAGTGCCAGCGGTAACGGATAATAAGGCATTCATGCCGATTTCTTTGATTTGCGCTTCGTCATAAACCGTTACGTTTAATTTTTTGAATTGTTTGCCAAGTTCTTTGGCGGTATCGGCTAAGTGACTAGGCGTGCAAAAATTAGGTGGTAAATTGCCAAGTTGGCGCGCTGTATTCATGCCGCGACCCATGGCTTGCCCTTGCGTTAAAGCAAAGTCGTTAGTCATTAAGTTTTCGCTGATCACCGTCACTTTTTCTAAGCTTAACGCATCAGCTTTTTTACTGAGCGTATGGTCGTAGCGATAGCTTTCGGTGGTGAATAACAAAGCAATTTGTTGCAGTAATTGCATGTGTTCGATGTCGTCCACGCGCCATTGGTCAGCTAAAATTGCAACGTGTTTTACGCTAAGGCTGTTAACGGTTTTGGCGATGGTTTGAATGGATTTGCGCAAATCGCTAAATTCATAACTCATGCCGCAGCCAATAAATAAAATACGTTTGCTCGGCGCAGATAAGCGATGTAATAACAAGGTTGCGCCAGATTTGCGTGAAATATCGCCTGCGCTTTCGAGTGCTTCAATCTGTTGGATTTCGCTTTCGGGTAAACCTTTTAATATAATAGGCAGCTTGCTGTCGTCATATAAAGGGATAACTAAACAATCGCTTTCTAAGGTGAATGTTTGACTAACGGGTTGGATAATAAATTGCATAACAACTCCCCAATGAAACAATAATCAGTGATAATGCTGCTGCATAGTAGCTCAATGATGTCATGAAAAAAAGCGGCAAAATTAGAAATCCATTTTGCTGAACCGAGTAGGAATAATTAAGTGCGTATTTTTCGCTATTTGTTTAAAGAAGTTTTTAGTAGCTTTGCTGCGGTTAGCTTTATTATCTTATTAATTTTTATCAGCAGTCGTTTTATTAAGTACTTGGCGCGTGCCGCTAATGGTGGTCTTTCAAGTGATATTTTATTGTGGATTATCCTGTATCGCTTGCCCGGTTTTTTGGAAATTATCTTGCCAATAGGCTTTTTTATCGGCGTTATGTTGGCGTGTGGGCGCTTATACGTTGATAGCGAAATGGTGGTTTTACAAGCTTGCGGCATCAGTAAAAATCAGTTGCTAAAAAACATTCTAGGACCTGCCACCTTATTGGCGATTGTGTTGTTTGCTTTAACGTGTTGGGTTACCCCGTTAGGTGCGCAAAAGTATTATCAGATATGGAATGATCCTGAAAATTTTGATGGCGCATCGACCTTGGTTGAGGGTAGCTTTAAGACTGTTGCGGGCAAAACCGTGATTTATACAGGCGGTTTAAGCCGAGATAAAAGCGAATTGCGTGATGTGTTTGTTCTGCGCGATTATTCTGACCGTTCTAAAGGCTTTAGTGTAATGCGCGCCGATGCCGCTAAGATTATTCAGGAAAGTGCCGATGAGCGTTATATTGAATTGAAAAACGGGGTGGAGTATTCGGGCGCGTTGGGGACGAAAAAGTTTACTATTTCTGCCTTTGAAAAATATACCCAGTGGTTTGAAATGGATGATGCGAAGGAATTAAAGCCGAGCAATGAAATTGATGGTAAAAGTACGGCTGATTTATGGCATAGCCAACATTTTAAAGAAAGGGCGCATCTACAATGGCGGCTTTCCATGCCATTAATCATGTTTGTCTTGGCAATCCTTGCCTTGGCGCTAAGCGAAACTAACCACCGTAAGGGGCGTTATGCCAAAATGCTGCCAGGCTTGGTGCTTTATATGTTGTATTTTGGCGCCTTGGTGGCAGCACGTTCGGCAATGGAAAAAGGGCAGTTGCCAGAGTTAACCTTGTGGGGCATTCATGTGTTTTTCTTGGTGTTGGCTTTGTATTTGTTGAATGCCCATGCGGCTAAGCAGCTGTTTAAACGCCAGCGAGGTGCGGCATGAGGATTCTGCGTTTTTACGTCGCATGGAATGTTTTATTAGCGATGTTGGTGGTTTTGCTTGGCGTATTTTGTTTGGATTTAATCTTTCGCGTTATTGCTGAATCAACTTATACCACTGATAAATACACCGTTATTAATGCGGCTGTTTATGAAGTGATGCGCACGCCAGCCAAGTTCTACACCTTTATTCCGATGGTGGGCTTGGTAGGGTGCTTAACTGGCTTGGGCGCGTTGGCCAATAATAGTGAGTTAGTGGTGATGCGCGCGATTGGCGTTTCCACCTTCCGTTTATTAGGGATTGCGCTTATTCCCGCGTTTTTGCTTATGGCGGGTGCGATGGCCTTGGGGGAATATGTTGCGCCGAAAACCAGTCAAATGGCAGAGATGTATCGTGCGCAGGCGTTTGGTTATGAGCGCGACCTGAGCAAAAAAGGCGTTTGGGTGCGGGAAAAGGACGTATTTTTGCAAATTACCGCTGTTCATGCCTCAGGTATGATTTATGGCGTAAATATGTTTGTGTTTGATGGGCAGCAATTACATGAAATTGTGCAAGCCAAACAAGCCGTTTTTAATCAAGACCATTGGTTGTTAGAGGATGTGCAGCAAACGATTTTTAATCATGCGCCTGACGAAAAAGCCATTGATGTTATTAAGCTTGAGCAGTATCGCTGGTTTAGTGACTTAACCCCGAATTTATTATCGGCGGCGGCTATTTCGCCTGACGATATGCAAATGCAGCAGCTTTGGGGATATATCAATTACTACAAGCAACAGGCTTTGAATAGTACGTCGTATGAACTGGCATTTTGGGGCAAAGTTTTTTATCCGTTAATTATGCTGAGTTTGGTGTTGATGGGGATATCGTTCGTGTTTGGGCCGTTACGCCAGGTGAGCATGGGCTATCGAGTTTTTATTGGCGTATTAGCAGGGATAGTTTTAAAGACGATTCAAGATGCGTTGGGGCCAATAAGCATTGTTTACGGATTTTCACCGATGTACGCCATGCTAGTGCCAGCGTTAATTTGTACTTTGGTGGGCTTAGGAATTTTAGCGAGGGTAAAATAGTGCGCTAATAAGCTTTATTAGCGCACTGAGTTGGAGTTTTATTTAATCGCTTTTTCACCCGAAGCAACGCTTTGGAAAATAAGCGTATTGATGGTCATCGGGCCAACGCCGCCTGGAACGGGGGTGTAAGCGCTGCAACGGTCAATAACTGCTGAAAGCTCAATGTCGCCCACGCCGCCGGGGTGATAGCCTGCATCAACCACCACTGCACCATCTTTAATCCATTCGCCTTTAATAAACTCTGGCTTGCCGACCGCGCCAACAATAATATCGGCTTGGCGAATATGGCTTTCTA
>CAZMQC010000076.1:0-1675 GCA_964568295.1 uncultured Spongiibacteraceae bacterium
CATGGGGCGCAAAGAGGCAGCGCCTTCGGGGCGACTAATCACAAAAATAGCATCAATATCTTGGCGGCGGCGTGGCTCAAATTCAAAACTCATACCCGTTAAGCGCTGCAATTCAACCGAGCGTTGGCGGCTTTTATCAAGCTGTAGCATGGTTTGCACTAACTGCGATTGTTCGCGCGTGCCGTTGAAGTGAGTACGCACTAATACGGTTTTGCCTAGTTCTTGCCATTGTTGCTGTAAGTAATCTGATAACTTTTCTGCCCAAGCATCATTTTGATAAATAATAGCAATCTGATTGAAGTTTTGTCGTTGCGCATAATGCAATAGCGAGTCGATTTCGTCTTCACCTGACAAGCTAAATTCATAAAGGTTTAATGGTGGAATTTGTTGGCTTTTATCCAAGCGATTCAGAGCAATCGTGGTTACTGGTAACACTTCGTCGAATTGATAAAGCTCTTGCAGTTGTTCTTTGAATAATGGGCCAATAATCATTTCTGCGCCATCCGCTACCGCGATTTGGTAACTGTCGATAAAACCTTGGTTTTCATCGGTGGTGTAGAACGTCAGTTCGGGGCGGTAGGAAGACTGATGCCAAATATTGATTAGGCCATCGCGTATGGCTTGACCGTAAAAACGATATTTACCGTCAAATGGTAAAATAACAGCGATTTTTTTCGGACGCTCTTGCGAGATTTTAAAAAATAAGCTGATGTCGCGCGGTGGATTCTTTGCGGCAGGGTGTTGCGGGTGTTTGTTTAACCATTGGCTGATTGCCAAAATCTGTTGGTCAAATGATGTTTCAGATTGTTGTGCGGCCGCTAATAGGTTGAGCCAAGCGTACAACTCAGTTTCATTGCGAAAGCTTGGTATATCAATATTTTTGCTGTCTAGCTGCGTGAGATCTTGCCATATTTGCTCATGATTTTTTTGATAGTCTGCATCGTTTTGAATGAGTGGCGCGAGGTAAATACGTAAACGTGCTGCGTCTAAATAGAGTTGTTGTTTTTCCAGTAATTCGGCTTGAAATTGACTGATGTGAATAATGGTTGGGTTGTCCGCACTTTGCAAAAGTTGCTGCGTGCTGCTGCTATTTAAAATGCCGCTGGCGCGATCTAATTGGTTTTGCTGCGCTGCCATGCGTGCTTTACCATAGGCAATGACGGCTAACTGGGCATCGGTGTGGGCTTTGTTAGATAAGTTAGTGAGTAGTTTTTCGGCTTTATTCAAATCTTGATCGTTGATATGTCGATCAAACTGTAGCATTTGCTTATAAAAGTTGTCTTCTGTCATTTTAAGGCTAGTTTCTTGCGTTTGTTGCGGAGTAACGGCGCAAGCGCTCAACAAGCCGACCAGTAACAGCAAGCAAAAAAGCTGAATATGTTTTACTATATTTGTCATATTTGATTTGGAAATTTTCAATGTCACCAACATTATATATTGTAGCAACGCCGATTGGGCATTTGGATGATTTCACCCCAAGGGCGGTAGCCGTTTTAAAGCAAGTCGCTTGTATTTTTGCCGAGGATACGCGCCATAGCGCCAAACTCATGCAGCATTACAACATCAATACACCGCTGCAAGCTTATCACGAGTTTAGCACGGATGCGCAGCTAGATAATTTATTCCAGTATTTATATCAGGGCAAAGAGGTGGCGCTGATTTCTGATGCGGGCAC
>CAZMQC010000076.1:1775-7197 GCA_964568295.1 uncultured Spongiibacteraceae bacterium
CTAGCGCCTTGAGTTGGCCAGACAATCGCTGCCGCAAGGTGGAGGAAAGTCCGGGCTCCATAGGGTAGAACGCCAGGTAACGCCTGGGGGGCGCGAGCCTACGGAAAGTGCAGCAGAGAGTAGACCGCCAGTTTACTGGTAAGGGTGAAAGGGTGCGGTAAGAGCGCACCGCGCAACTGGTAACAGCTTGTGGCATGGTAAACCCCGTTCGGAGCAAGACCAAATAGAAGTTCAATGGCGTGACCCGCGCTGAACTTGGGTAGGTTGCTTGAGGTATGCGGTGACGCATATCCCAGATGAATGATTGTCCGCGACAGAACCCGGCTTATCGGCCGACTCAATTTCTTTATAAAACAGATGGATATAAAGTGTTTTTATGGTGCTTTGTATCTATTCTTGTTTATTTCATTGAAAATATTGCATATTTTTATTTGTGAAAATCAAAGTGGTGTTTTCTCAGCATTTTTAATGCTTTTTCCTTAGTTTTCTTAGCTTTTTCAGCAGTTTTAACTTGAAACTCGGTTTTTTCCTTTTTATAGTGGTGAAAAGTGGTTTGAAGTGGAAAAAAGTGGGTTTTTTTACCCGATTTGGGTTAAAATACAAAAACTGAGTGGGAGAGTTTTTATGAATTTAGGGTTTTTAGGTACGCAGTACCTAAGTATCGATGCTAAAGGGCGGTTAAATTTACCGTCACGGTATCGTGATGCCCTAAATAATAAGGTTATCGCCACCATTGATGTTGCTAATAAGTGTTTGATGCTTTATCCCGTATCTGAATGGCAAATTGTTGCGGAAAAAGTGCGTTCACTTCCTTCCATGAAAGCCAGTACAAAACATTTTCAGCGCTTATTTTTTGGTTATGCCCACGATTTAGATATTGATGGTAATGGACGTATTTTGCTGCCTGCGATTTTGCGTGAGTACGCGCAATTAGATAAAAAGGCAGCATTGGTCGGACAAGGGCATAAATTGGAATTATGGAGTGAGGAGCTGTGGTCGAAAGAGGCAGGCAATATCGAGTTGTTTAGCGAAGAAATGCCTGATGAATTAACTGATTTAGTGTTGTAGAGGGCTGAGCTTATGCATGAGACAGTTCTGTTACAACAAGCGGTTGCAGCGCTTAATATTCGCTCTCAAGGTACTTATATTGACGGTACGTTTGGGCGTGGTGGTCACAGTCGCTATCTTCTGGCGCAATTATCCGAACAAGCAAAATTATTGGTTTTTGATAAAGACCAGCAAGCGATCACAGTGGCTGAGCAATTGGCGCAGCAAGATGGTCGCGTTATGGTCAATCACGCAAGCTTTGCTCAAATGAAGCAAGCGGTTGAGCAGGCTGGTCTGCTAGGTAAAGTTGACGGAATTTTATTGGATTTGGGCGTTTCTTCGCCGCAGCTAGATCAGGCGGAGCGTGGTTTTAGCTTTTTGCGCGATGGACCGTTAGATATGCGCATGAATCAAGAAGCAGGGCAAACCGTTGCGCAGTGGTTGAATAGCGCTGAGTTGCGCGATATTCGCCATGTTCTGCATGTTTATGGCGAAGAAAAGTTCGCTGCATTAATTGCCAAACATATTGTTGAGCAAAGACAGAAAAAACCTTTTGAGCGCACCTTGCAATTAGCGCAATTAATTAGCGATGTGATTCCTGCTAAAGCTCAAGAAAAAGGTAAGCACCCTGCCACGCGCAGTTTCCAAGCCTTGCGTATTTTTATCAATGGCGAATTAGATGATTTACAACAAGTATTAAACGATAGTGTTGCAATGTTGGCTGAAGGCGGTCGTTTGGTGGTGATTAGCTTTCATTCGCTGGAAGATCGCATTGTTAAGCATTTTATTCGTGAGCAAGAAAAAGGGCCAGAATTGCCGCGCCATATCCCCGTGCAAGCTATCAGTCGCGATCCGCATTTAAAATCTGTGGGTAAAGCGATAAAAGCCGATGAAGCGGAGGTGGCCGCCAATGTGCGCTCGCGTAGCGCGGTGATGCGTATCGCTGAGAAGGTGATGGCATGAAGTTAATTGGACGAACAACGATTATTTTGTGGTTGCTAGTTTGCTTAAGTGCCTTGTCGGTGGCGTATAGCAATCATTCTGCGCGTTTGCTTTTCATTACTTGGCAAGAGCAATTAAAAGAACATCAGCGCTTAGAAGTGGAATGGGGGCAATTGCTGATAGAGAAAAGTACCTTAACGGCTTATGCGCGTTTGGAAAGTGTCGCTTCCAAAAAGCTTGGTATGGTTGTGCCTAAGGTGCAGCAGATACAACTGGTGCGAGGCGAATAGTCATGGGCGTTGGGCTAAAAACAAAATTAATGGAGCTAGAAAAAAAGCTGCGCGTCAAAGCGGTGTTCGCGCTCCTTGCTTTAGCGCCTTTGGTTTTGCTGGCTAAACTGGCCGTGTTACAAGTGTTAGATATTGACGGCATTGTTGCGGTCGGCTTTTTGCAAGACCAAGGCGACGCAAGAACATTGCGTACAGAAACCGTTGTTGCCTCCAGAGGTATGATTACCGACCGTCATGGCCAACCTTTGGCGGTCAGTACGCCAGTCACGACTATTTGGGCTAATCCTAAGGAATTTTTTGCCTTTGAAACTAAGCAAGAAGAATTGTTAAGCAAAGGCAAAATTAGTGTTGAAACTAAGCAGCTACGTTTGCAAGAAAAACAACGCAATTTCGCTGCTTTGGCAAAATTGCTTAATATGAGTGTTAAGGATTTAACCGCCAGATTTGAACTGTATAAGAACAAACAGTTTATGTATTTAAGCCGCCAGATTTCTCCGATGCAGGCAGAGCAAATTTTAGAGCTGAAGCTGGCGGGTGTTTATGGCAAAGAAGAGCAGCGTCGTTTTTATCCAGCGGGCGAAGTGACCTCGCAGTTGCTCGGCATTACCAGTATGGAAGGAGTTGGGCAGGAAGGCATTGAGCTTGCTTATGAAAAATGGCTGCAAGGGCATAATGGTAAAAACAGGGTTGTTAAAGATTTACATCAACGCACTATAAAAACACTTAATACCTTGGAAGAAGCAAAGCCAGGCAATGACCTGGCTTTAAGCATTGATTTGCGCTTACAGCATTTGGCTTATCGCAGTTTGAAAGAAGCAGTAACACATCATCGCGCCGATGCGGGCATGATTGTGATGTTGGATGTGGAAACTGGCGAAGTATTGGCGATGGCTAATCAACCTGCGTTTAATCCTAATGATCGTTCTTCAATAAGCCCTAAAGGTGTGCGCAACCGCGCCATGATTGATACCTTTGAGCCAGGCTCAACAGTTAAGCCGATCACGATGTTAGCGGCTTTGGAAAGTGGAAAGTACAAGCCCAATACTATTGTTGATACCAATCCAGGGCAAATTCGAGTTAATAATAAAACCCTGTTAGATCCAGTGAACTATGGGGTTTTAGACGTTTCTGGTGTGTTGGCAAAATCAAGCCAAGTCGGCACTACTAAAATTGCGCTATCGTTAGAGCATGAGGCTATTTTTAATGCCTTTACCCGTTTAGGTTTAGGTCAATTTAGCGGCGTGGGTTATCCGGGCGAAAGCGCAGGTTTATTACCGATGCGCACCCGCTGGAACAATATCGAGCGCGCTAACTTTGCTTTTGGTTACGGTTTGACCGTGACCGCTTTGCAATTAGCCGAAGTGTATAGCGTGTTTGCTAATAAAGGCGTTAAACGTCCTGTGAGCTTGTTAAAGTTGGATGTGCCTAATCAAGGCGAGCAAGTGGCTGATCGCGTTTATGCAGAGCAAGTTGCGGCGATGCTAGAAGAAGTGACGGGACCAAAAGGCACCGCCAAAGCTGCGCAGCTAGAAGTTTATAGCTCAGCGGGTAAAACTGGTACGGCACACAAAGTCGGTGCGCGTGGTTACGAAGCGGGCGAGTATATGGCGTACTTTGTTGGCTTTGCCCCTGCGAAAGATCCAAAAATAGTGATTGCGGTGGCGATTGATAACCCCAAAGGTCGTCAATACTACGGCGGCGAAGTATCTGCGCCTGTTTTTGCTAAAGTGGCTGCGGATAGTTTGCGTATGCTGAATGTTGCACCAGATAAGTGGCCGCGTCATGAGCAATTAGCAAGTATGGGGGGGCAGCTATGAGCGTTGCGCTTTCCCATTTGTTTGAACAAGCCATTATTGGGCCGGATATTGATGTGAGCGGATTAGCCTTAGATAGCCGCAAAGTTCAGCCTAACGATGTATTTTTAGCTTATCGCGGCCATGCGCAAAATGGTCATGATTACATTGCTCAGGCAATTGAAAAAGGTGCGGCCGCAGTTGCGGTGCAAGAGCCGCAATATGTTGGTCAGCATCAAGCAAGCTATGTCGTGGTCGAAGATTTGCCTATGCAATTGGGCAATATTGCTGCGCGTTTCTATCAAAATCCTAGTCAGCAATTGAATGTAGTGGGTGTTACTGGCACTAACGGTAAAACCTCAATTAGCCACTATATCCGACAATTATTGCAGCTAGTTGGCAAGCCTTGCGCGGTGATTGGTACGGTCGGTAGCTATATTGGCGATAAAAAATTAGCCACCAATAACACTACGCCTGACGCTCTGTATTTACAGCAGCTATTTGCTGAATGCGTAGAGGCGGGTGTTGATTATGTGGCGATGGAAGTGTCATCCCATGCTTTGGTACAAAATCGTTGCCAAGCTACCCATTTTAAAGGCGCTGTGTTTTCCAATTTAAGCCAAGATCATTTGGATTATCACAAAGACTTGCAGGATTATTTTGCCGCTAAAAAACAATTATTTGCTTGGCCAAATCTTGGCTGGGCTGTAGTCAATATTGATGATGATTATGGCGCAGCCTTGCACCAAGAAATTGCCGCTCAGCTCAAAGTTTTAAGCTATTCAACCCGTAATCAACAAGCGGATATTTATTTGGATGACATCCATTACCAAGATGGTTGCTATCACGCGCAGCTATGGGTGAAAGGCAAGCAGTATCCATTGGTCAGCCAATTACAAGGCGAGTTTAATTTACAAAATTTATTGGCGGCGCTTGCTAGTGTTTATGCGTTAGGCGTTGATATTGAGAGCGTTGTTGCGCAGTTAGCAAATGTTGTAGCGGTTGCGGGACGTATGCAGCTAGTAAAAAACGCATTACAAATCAGTGCGATTGTCGATTTTGCGCATACGCCTGATGCGTTAGATAATGTGTTAAGCAATTTAAAACCATTGACCACTAAACGTCTCATCGTGGTGTTTGGTTGTGGCGGCGATCGCGACCAAGCTAAACGCCCATTAATGGCGCAAGCTGTTGAGCGTTATGCTGATGTGATTGTAGTAACTAGCGATAATCCGCGTTCAGAACAGCCTGAAAAAATCATTGCAGAGATTGCGCAAGGTTTTGCCAGCGATGCTTATTACGTGATTAGTGACCGTAAACAAGCGATTGATTTTGCGGTTGAACAAGCGC
>CAZMQC010000077.1:0-7176 GCA_964568295.1 uncultured Spongiibacteraceae bacterium
ACATCGGCAGCAGAGAAAGCTTCTTGTTTATTTTGTTGGCGAATGGTATTCAAAGTCGCTAACAAATCTTGCGGCCTATCTTCATGGGTTTCGCTTACGCGCTTGATATAGCTCGCCAGCGTTGTAATTGCGTCTTCAACGGTATCTAAGCGTTGCTGATTATCGGCGTCAGCCTGGTTAAGGATAAACGATAGTAGAGTTTCGATTTCTTTGGATAACAGCGATGCGCCATGCAGTTCAACCATGACCAAGCCACCGCTCACCTGATGCAGATAGGTCAAGCAAAAACGCAGCTTGGTAATATCCTCAGGATTTTGCATGAAACCTTGCAAGGCCAATAACGCCTGATTCAAAGTTTCAATGATTTCTTGGGTTACCCAATCAAGGGCTATATAACTGCGCCGTTCGGACATAACTTAACTGGCCTTTGTTTGCTCAGGCGTTTTTCACGTAAGCCTGCACACTATTATTTTTAATGCGAGTAACTTTATTATTTTGCCAACCTTGTGCTTCTCCCATACCAACGATGAGTAAGCCATTAGGTTTCAATCGCTCAACCAACTCGTCGAGCACTTGTTGTTGGCGTGTTTTCTTGAAATAAATCAGTACGTTTTGACAGTAAATAACATCCATATCTTTAATCGGCAACTCATCTAAATTAATCAAATTTGCATGAGCGAAGCAAACACGGTCTTTCAATGTTTTTTTAACTTCAAAGGTGTTTTCGTCTAATTTATTAAAAAAGCGCTCCTGTAAAGCGCTAGCAAGTGTATCTAAGCGTCGTTTAGGGTAAATACCTTTGCGGGCAATCGCTAACGACGATAAACAAATATCGGTCGCGGTAATGCCAAACAGTTTATGAGCGCCAAGGCTTTCAATACTATCGCTGCATAGCATCGCAAGCGAATACGGTTCCTCCCCCGTTGAGCTCGCCACACTCCAAACTTCAAGCGGGCCGTGGTGAGCACCAGAGCTAAGCAACTTAATCAAATAAGCACGTAAAAAGCCCATTGCATCAGGATCGCGCCAAAAACGCGTTTCTTTGACCGTTAAGGTTTTTAACAGCGCTGCCCACTCGGAAGCACCGCCTTTAGCAAAACGCACTTGGTTGTAGTACTCACCGTAGTTTTGACAGCCAATCTCACGCATTCGCTGAGTAAGCCCTGTTTGCAAAATCTTACGGTGTTTATCGAAAGAAATACCAGTTCGCTCCTCAAGCAATAACAACCACCCTTCAAGCTCGTGTTGTTCGAGCTCGGGTAGGGTAGTTAATGCCCAATTCATTGCGCTAGCCGGTTGCATAATGGGTCAAAAGATTACAGATTACGCGAAGCTGAGTAAGAGAATTCAGAGTCTCTTGCTTCTTCGGGCAAGGTAAAGCCCGCAACCGAGTTACGTAACTCAATCGCCATATCCGCCAAGTTACCGATACTACGTGCGGTTGCTGTGGTACCTGCGCTAGTTTGTTGGGTAATTTCTTGGATAACATTCATGGTGTTAGAAATATGGCCCGCTGACGCAGCCTGTTGACGCGCAGCGTTAGAAATATTCTGAATCAATTCCGCCAATTCTTGCGATACGGTTTCGATTTCGCCCAGTGCCTGGCCCGCGTCTTGCGCTAAGCGCGCACCACGCACAACCTCGGAAGTGGTTTGTTCCATGGAAATAACCGCTTCGTTGGTATCGGACTGAATGGTTTTAACCAGTGCTTCAATCTGTTTAGTTGCCGCTGATGAACGTTCCGCAAGGCGCTGAACCTCGTCCGCAACTACCGCAAAGCCTCGACCCGCATCACCCGCCATCGACGCCTGAATAGCCGCGTTAAGTGCCAGAATGTTGGTTTGGTCGGCGATGTCGTTAATCAAGCTAACGATGTCACCGATTTCTTGTGATGATTCACCCAAGCGCTTAATACGCTTCGCCGTATCTTGAATCTGCTCACGAATGGTATCCATGCCGTGAATGGTATTTTGTACCACTTCTGCGCCACGGTTAGCGATTTTTACCGAGCGCTCCGCAACCGCAGACGATTCCGCTGCGTTGGCTGATACTTGGTCGATGGTCACCGCCATTTCGTTAACCGCTGCTGATGCACCCGCAATTTCTTGCGCTTGGTGTTCAGATGCTTCGGCTAAGTGTAGCGCTGTACTTTGTGTTTCTTCTGCCGCATTCGATACACCTTGAGCGGTGTCGTTAATTTGCGATACAAGAATACGTAATTGGTCGATAGTAAAGTTAATCGAGTCGGCAATCGCACCGGTAAAGTCTTCGGTTACCGTTGCAGTTGTGGTTAAGTCACCGTCCGCTAAGTCAGCTAATTCGTCGAGTAAGCGCAAAATCGCTTGTTGGTTACGCTCGTTGGTTGCGTTGGTTTCTGCTAAGTGAGTTTTGGTGTTTAGGTAAATTAACAAGGCGATAAATGCGCCTAAAATAACTAATGCACCTGCTAAGGCAATCGCTGTAGTAGCGTTAAAACGGCGTTGTTCATTTAAGGTGTTAATTTGCAAGGTTAATGTATCTAGGTCGCCCAAAATAATTGATGCGTCATTATTGATTTTATCCGCAGCATCAATCACATTTTTCAGGTCAGGTGAAGCTTGTGAAATATCGTCCACCGATGCAGTAATGTATTCAAACAATTTTGCAATTTCATCTAAAGCTTTACGCGCATTAGCATCCGAAACACGGCGAATACCTAATGATGCGTCACCGCTTAGCATAGCGTCTAAAACGTCGCCGAATTCGCTGGCATCATCATTAAATTGCTCGGTTGCATTGCTTGCATTTTCTCCGCCCGTTAACATGCGGTCAACATTACGCGCAATACGCTCAGCGCGCCAAACTTGTTTTTGCGCCTCAATCACTTGATCAGTTGATGCATTGCTGCTCATTAAAATGTTTACAACCGTATTGTATTTTTGCTGTAGCTCAGGGATTGATGCGCTTAGCGTGCTCGCAACTTCATGCAAGAAATAAACACGGTCACGGTTAGCGTAGATAACGCCTGCTTCACTATTGATACGTTGCCAAACAACAGCCAAGTTCTCTAACTCTTGTGGAAGCATTTCCTGTAGCGGCGGCAAATCGCCCGTGCCTTTACTGATCTTTTCAAAATCGGTATTAAACGTGCGACGAGACTTTTCCAAATCTTCAAACGCAACACGTTTACCTGTTGCGGTTTCACGCGTATTAGCCGTGATGGTTTGGGCTAAAACACGCAAATCTCCAGTCGTCTTCAAATATTCCGAGTCATGATTGGCATCACTGATGACTTGAAAAATATTCCAAGCAAAAACCAAAAAGACCAATAAGGTAATCGCAATTAACAGCACTACGTTTTTATTACTCGTCTGTCTTGCAATCATGGTGGACGATGTTGTGCTCATCGCTAGCTCCTACCTGTTTTATTAAAAATTATTGTTGTTTCTGTTGCTTTAGGCTGCCGCAGCGTTAAAAAACCGTGGATCGCCAATTAATCTATATGGGCTAAACGTAGTCCAAACAAAGCCATTAAAATCATAGCTCCCTTTGCTGTAGGGGGCTAAGTTGCTTAACTCGTCAGAAAGCTCAACGGTTTCAAGTGTTTTAGGGAAATACTGCATACCATAAACATCTGACACGACTAAGCCCGCATACAGCTCGCCCATTTCTAAAATGAGCACGCGATGACGTGATTTATAAGGGCTTAGCTTGCCGCCAAAGAATGCTTCCAAGTCAAACAAAGGAAGTAATCGTCCACGAACGTTTGCCAGACCAACCACCCAACTTTGTACGCCAGACAAGCGTGTTGCAGTGGGAGTGTGAATAATCTCCACCACTTCACCCAATGGTGCAACCATGCGCTGTCCTAAAATATTAAAACCGATACCGCTCACCATCTCTTGAATCTCATGCTCCATCGGAAGCTGAGGCGAGGCTTGACGGTATTCGGATGCTATTTCAGATAAAAAAGCAAAAGGAGTCGCTTTTGCCATACTTAGCCAACCAACACTTCGTTAATCGCCTTAACCAACGCTTTTTCGTCGATAGGCTTAGTAAGATAGGACGAAGCGCCCTGACGCTTACCCCACAGCTTGTCAGTTTCCTGATCTTTAGTGGTTACGATAATAATTGGAATTTGGCTGGTTGATGGATTTTTACTGATTTGGCGCGTGGCTTGAAAACCATTCATACCAGGCATGACCACGTCCATAAGAATAAGATCTGGCATCTCTTTTTTAGCCAAAGAAACGCCTTCTTCACCGCCGCTAGCAGTTAGTACAGTATGCCCGCCTTTTTTAAGAATCTCGGTCATCTTATAAGTTTCGGTAGGCGAATCGTCAACGATTAAAACACGTGCCATGTTTCCTCCACATCTTTAACGGAAATAGGTTGCAGCCAAAGTTTATTGTTTAACGTGTGCTTCAATGGCGCCAATCAGCTCGGATTTGCTGAATGGCTTGGTCAAATATTGATCCGAACCTACAATGCGACCTTTTGCTTTGTCGAATAAACCATCTTTACTCGATAGCATAATAACTGGCGTGGATTTAAACTCGCTGTTATTTTTAATCAGCGCGCAAGTTTGGTAGCCGTCTAAGCGAGGCATCATAATATCAACAAAGATGATATCGGGCTTAGCGTCAGCGATTTTAGCGAGCGCATCAAAGCCATCAACTGCTGTGATTACTTCACAACCAGCTTTTTCAAGTAACGTTTCAGCGGTGCGACGGATAGTTTTACTATCGTCAATCACCATGACTTTCAGATTTTCAAAGTTTCCTTCCATATGGCCAGAACCTTTCGTTAATGGATATTATTGTTGTTCAAAGTTTGCTTGTTATTATTTTATACAAACTTCAAAGTTATTCATGTGTAAGTGCGACAATAAATGAACTGTTACGTTTGCGCAAGGTTATACCATGGAAATTAATCATATAGAATGCTTTCTTGTAAAAAAACGTTAACAGCATTCACGTAAAAATCCGTTAAGATAGCAAAATGCTCAGATTGAATGGTAAGACAAAATATGACAATTAAACTCGCTATCGTCATGGATCCTATCCAAGACATCAATTATAAAAAAGACAGTAGCTTGGCGATGCTATGGGCTGCGCAAGATCGTGGTTGGCAATTAAGCTATATTGCAGTGGATGGTTTATTGGTGCGCGATGGTAAGGCTTTGTGTGTACAACAGCCGATTACGGTGTTTCGTGATGAAAACCGTTGGTTTGAGCTGGGTGAGCGTAGTGAACGAGCGCTAACCGAGTTTGATGTCATTTTAATGCGTAAAGATCCGCCGTTTAATAATGAATACATTTACGCCACTTATATATTAGAAGCGGCTGAGCGCGAAGGCGTTTTGGTAGTGAATAAACCTGCCAGCTTGCGCGATTGCAACGAAAAAATGTTTGCCACACAATTCCCGCAATGCTGCCCACCGCATTTGGTGACAGCAAGTGCCGACTTACTGCGTCAATTCCACCAACAACACGGTGATGTTATTTTTAAACCGCTCGATGGCATGGGCGGCTCGCAAATTTTCCGTTTAAAAGCGGATGATCCTAACGTTGGCGTGATTATCGAAACCTTAACTCAATTTGGCACGAGCACCATCATGGCGCAACGCTTTATTCCAGAAATTGCCCAAGGAGATAAACGTATTTTGGTTGTTGATGGCGTGCCCATGCCTTATGCATTGGCGAGAATACCGATGCAAGGCGAAACGCGCGGTAACTTGGCTGCAGGCGGGACGGGCGTACCAGTTGCGCTGAGCGAAAGAGATCGGTGGATTTGTCAGCAAGTTATACCAAGTTTACTAGAAAAAGGCCTATTGTTTGTTGGTTTAGATGTGATCGGTGATTATCTCACCGAAATTAACGTAACCAGCCCAACCTGCATTCGAGAACTCGATGCCGCGCATCAGTTGGATATTGCTAGTCAATTAATGAATGCCATTGAAAAGCGATTGAAATAGCGATGTTATATCACGATCCTGCTGCCAAAACTCACGATCGCCTTGGTTTTATACTGGTCATGGCCGTTGCTCTGCATATTGCAATTATTTTGGGAGTGGGTTTTGCTATGACTATTCCCACGGCCCCCAGCGCAACGCGCTTAGATATCACTTTGTCGAACTATGCCACCGAGAAAAAGGTGGATAAAGCAGATTATCTTGCGCAAACCAATCAAGAGGCAAGCGGCAGTGAGGCTGCCAAAGCGGAGCTAAGCACCACGCAGATAGCACCACTGAATAGCAGCGTGCCGCAATGGGTCAATACCGAAATGGAAATACCGCAACGCACTCAAACACTCGAAAACCCCAACGAAGTGATCGTGACGCAAAATACCAGTACTTTTACTACAGTATTAAAGCCTGACTTCACCGAGCCAACGCTTGATGAAATCACAGGGGATTCAGATCGCTACAACGTGCAAACGGAAATTGCATCACTTCAAGCCAAACTAGCCGAAGAACAACAAATTTACGCCAAACTGCCGCGTATTCGCCAAGCGAGCTCTGTTGCAACCCGCGCTGCCGAGGATGCTGAATATTTATATCGCTGGCAGCAGCGCATCGAAGTGATTGGTAATCAACACTATCCTGAAAAAGCCCGTGCGCAAAGCTTGACTGGCGATGTGCAAATGTTAGTTGCCGTGAATGCTGATGGTAGCCTGCATCAAGCCAAGGTTTTACAATCTTCGGGTATTGCCGTTTTAGACGAAGCCGCGCTGCGTATTGTGCGCTTAGCCAGTCCTTTCCCGCCTTTTAGCGCTGAAATGAAAAGGAATATTGATCGCTTGGAAATTGTTCGGACCTGGCAGTTTCGGCAAAATCAATTTCAGCACTTGGAATAACACATGAGCAAAACCCACTATTTACAGGGCAAATTATTAGTTGCCATGCCTAGCCTGCACGACTCAGAGTTTGAGCAGGCGCTCATTTATGTGCTTGAGCATAACGATAAAGGCGCAATCGGCTTGGTGATTAATCGCGCGCTAACCGTCTGTATTGACGACATTCTTGAGCAAGTTAACCAAACATATCAACAACATAAATACCCAGATGCAGTGTTACATGGTGGTCCAGTTGAAACGGGGCGCGGTTTTATTTTACATGCCTCTCAAGAACAAAAACGTTGGAAAGGTGAAGTAGTAATGCCTGATGGTTTATCGGTAACAACTAGCGTTGATGTG
>CAZMQC010000078.1:0-7101 GCA_964568295.1 uncultured Spongiibacteraceae bacterium
CGCGTCATTGTGCGCTTCTGGATTATCACCATGATTTTAGTGTTGGTTGGTTTGGCAACCCTGAAATTACGTTAAGCGAGAAGAAACGTGCTAAAAAACGCAGCAAATAAACGAGTAACGATTGTTGGTCTTGGGCTAACAGGGTTCTCGTGTGCGCGTTATTTGGCGAGCCAGAATATTGATTTTCGCGTAGTTGATAGCCGCACGGAGCCGCCACTAAAAGCACAGTTATTGCAGCTTGTGCCGAATTGTGAGTTGCATTGCGGCGCGTTTGATGAAGCATTATTGAGCGGTGATGACTTATTGATCGTTAGCCCTGGCGTTGCCTTGGAAACCCCTGCTATCGCCAAGGCAATTCAGCAAGGTGCTACGTTAAACAGTGATATTGAATTGTTTGTTGCGGCTGCGCAAAAGCCGATGATTGCGATTACTGGCTCTAATGGTAAAAGCACCGTGACCACCTTGTTAGCTGAGATGTTGAGCGCTGCAGGCAAGCAAGCGATTGCCGCAGGTAATATCGGTTTGCCAGTATTGGATATTTTAACTGAGCAATTGCCTGCCGATATTTATGTATTAGAGCTTTCTAGTTTTCAATTGGAGCGCTTGGAGAAATTGGGCGCACAAGCAGCGGTGATTTTAAATTTAAGTGATGATCACATGGATCGATACGCCAGCCTTGCCGATTACCAAAAGGCGAAAGAGCGTCTTTATCAAAACGCGGCAACTATTATTGAAAATCGTGCTGAACGTTTTAATAAGCCAGCTGATTTTCAGGGACAATTATTGAGTTTTGGTTTAGATCAACCTGAGCAGGGGCAGTTTGGTTTAGTTCGGTACCAGCATCGTGATTATCTGGCTTACGGTCAGCAGCGTTTAATTGCTTGTGACGAGATAAAAATTCGCGGCTCGCATAATTATCAAAATGCGTTGGCGGCTTTGGCGTTGGCGGCTGCGGTGGGTGTTGAGCCTAGCCAAGTGGTTGGCGTGTTACGCCATTTTGCTGGTCTGGCGCATCGTTGCCAATGGGTTGCGGATATTGAACAAGTCAGCTTTTTTGATGATTCCAAAGCTACGAATGTTGGCTCTGCGGTTGCGGCAATTAATGGTTTACAGCAAGTAGATAGACCGCTTGTGTTGATTGCGGGTGGTCAAGATAAAGACAGTGATTTTTCAGCCTTGGCGACATTGGTTAAGCAAAAAGTTAGCGCTGTGGTTTTGATAGGTAAAGATGCGGACAAGATTGAACGTGCTTTGGCAGGTTATCCTTGTCATCATGCCAACACCATGCAACAAGCGGTGCAACAAGCATTTGACTTGGCAAAACCTAACGGCATGGTGTTACTTGCGCCTGCTTGTGCCAGTTTCGATATGTTTGATAACTATAACCATCGTGGCGACGTTTTTAGCCAAGCGGTGCGTGAGCTACAGGAGGCGGTGTAATGATGAACGCTTTGCTTCCTAAACAACTTTTTCCGCATGTTGACCAAGTGATGATTGTGTTGGTTATTGCTTTGGCAAGCTTGGGTTTTGTGGTGATGAGTTCTGCTTCCATGGGTATGGCAGATATTAAGTATGGCAACGCTTTTCATTTTGTTTGGCGTCAAGCTTTGTATTTGGCAATTGCTGCTGCTTTGGCTTATGCGGTGTTTATTATTCCAAGCGATTTTTGGAATCAGCACAGTGGCAAGCTGTTGATGATAGCGTTTGTGATGTTGATTATTGTTCTTGTGGTTGGGCGTGAAATTAATGGCAGTAAACGTTGGATTCCGTTAGGCATTATTAATTTCCAAGCGTCAGAAGTGGCTAAGATTTTTATATTGATTTTTATTGCAGGTTATTGCGTTCGCAGACAGCAGGCTATTCGCGAAAGTTGGTCGGGCATTATTAATGCCACACTTGTTCTGATGGCAGTCACATTTTTATTAATGATGGAACCAGATTTTGGCACAACAGCGATCTTGCTAGTTGCTGCGGCCACTATGATTTATATCGCTGGGCTTGGTAATAAACAGTTTTTCTCGCTTCTATTGGCTCTTGTTTGTGCGGTTGTTGGCATGATTGTTTTTTCTGCTTACCGTAAACAGCGCCTGAACTGTTTCTTAGATCCTTGGTCGGTGGCTTATGATTGCGGTTATCAGCTCACTCAGTCATTAATTGCCTTTGGCCGTGGCGAATTTTTTGGTATGGGCTTGGGCAAAAGTATCCAGAAATTGTTTTATTTGCCTGAAGCGCATACTGATTTTGTTTATGCCATTTTGGCAGAAGAACTCGGTTTTGTTGGAGCGGCAACGGTTGTTGTACTGTTTTCGCTGTTGATCTTCCGTATTTTACGTTTGGCTAGAAAAGCGGAACTCAGCCATCAGTTATTCCCTGCTTATTTAAGTTACGG
Source organism: uncultured Spongiibacteraceae bacterium (assembly GCA_964568295.1). Taxonomy (GTDB): domain Bacteria; phylum Pseudomonadota; class Gammaproteobacteria; order Pseudomonadales; family DT-91; genus DATCSZ01. The sequence goes on from CAZMQC010000078.1 coordinate 2,390, forward strand.
CATCGCTTTGCTGTTGGCAGTTCAAGTCACCATTAATATCGGTATGAATATTGGCCTGTTGCCAACCAAAGGTTTGACGTTGCCGTTGCTGAGTTATGGCGGCAGTAGTTTGATGGCGATGGCCATTATGATTGGCATTTTGCTACGCATTGATGCAGATATGCGTTACAGCAAAGCGCAATCTAGTTCGGAAAATACCCGCAGCAGGAGGCTAGCAGCATGAGCAAAATCATGATTATGGCAGGCGGCACTGGTGGGCATGTTTTTCCCGGACTTGCGGTAGCGCAAGTGTTGCGTGAGCAAGGGCATGAAATAGCGTGGTTAGGAACGGCAAATGGCATTGAAGCGCGTCTTGTACCTGCGGCGAACATTCCTTTGCATTTTTTAAGTGTAGTGGGTTTGCGTGGTAAGGGCTTAGCGCACTTAATTAAAGCGCCATTCAAAATTATTGCAGCATTGATGCAAGCTTTGTCGATTTTACGAAAAGAAAAACCTGCTTGTGTATTGGGCATGGGGGGCTTTGTTGCAGGGCCAGGTGCGTTAGCGGCGAAGTTCTTGGGCATTCCGTTGGTTATCCATGAGCAGAATGCCATTGCAGGAACTACAAATCGTCTATTGTCTGGCTTAGCTAATCGCGTTTTGCAAGCCTTTGCTGGTACTTTTGCGCCAAGTAAAAAAGCCCAAACAGTGGGTAATCCAGTGCGTAAGCAACTGCCCATCAAACAAGCAGAAAGTCATGAGAAATTGCAGGTATTAGTGGTTGGCGGTAGTTTGGGTGCGCAAGCGATTAATCAGGTTTTGCCCGAAGTGGCGAAAGCGATGGCAGACGTGGCAATTTGGCATCAAACCGGTAAAGAACAAGAGCAAAGCGTACAAGTAGCCTATGGTGATTTTGCCGATGTGCGCGTTAGTGCATTTATTGATGATATGGCAGCCGCTTATACATGGGCGGATGTGGTGATTTGCCGCGCGGGTGCAATGACGGTATCTGAAATTGCAGCGGTGGGCTTGCCTGCTATTTTCGTACCGTATCCATATGCGATTGATGACCACCAAACCGCCAATGCCAATATTTTAGCCAAACAGAATGCAGCCATTGTATTGCCGCAGGCAGAAATGAGCGGTGACAAACTCGTGGGATATTTGCTTGGTTTTCAGCAAAACCCAGAAAAAATGAAACAAATGGCAGCGAATGCTGCGAAGTTAGGTGTGCGTGATGCGGCGGAAACCGTTGCCAGCGTATGCTTGGAGTTAATTCATGACTAAGCGCCCAGTACGCAATATGCGACACATTCACAACATCCATTTTATTGGTGTGGGTGGTGCGGGTATGTGCGGTATTGCAGAAGTGCTACATAACTTACAGTACCGTGTATCTGGTTCGGACATTAAGGCATCTGCCAATACTGAGCGCCTGCAAGCCTTGGGTGTACAGGTGTTTATTGGGCATTCACAAGACAATATGCAAGATGCGCATGTGGTGGTTTATTCCACAGCGATTGATGAGCAGAATCCAGAAATTATTTGGGCGCGCGAAAATCGTATTCCATTAGTACCAAGAGCAGAGATGCTGGCAGAAATTATGCGCTTTCGTCATGGCATTGCGGTTGCGGGGACGCATGGCAAAACCACTACCACCAGCATGATTGCATCTATTTTGGCGGCAGGCGATTTAGACCCAACGTTTGTTATCGGTGGCATGGTCACCAACTTTGGTAGCAATGCGCGTTTGGGCGAGAGCATTTATATTGTCGCAGAAGCCGATGAAAGTGATGCCTCGTTCATGCACCTACAACCGATGGTGTCAGTGATAACCAATATTGAAGAAGACCACATGGCAACCTATGGCGGCGACTTCAATAAGTTGAAAAAAACCTTTATCGATTTTGTGCATAACTTGCCTTTTTATGGTTTGGCCGTGTTGTGCTTTGATGATAATACCGTGCGTGAAATCGCCCCTGAAATCGGTCGTAAAGTGATTACCTATGGTTTCTCGGAAGACGCGGATTTCGTGATTTCCGACTGGCATTATAACGGTATGCAAACCCGTTTTAACGTGCATTTGCCAACTGATGAAACCTTGGCGGTGGTGCTAAATGTTCCGGGTAAACACAATGCTTTAAATGCCACCGCAGCGATTGCGGTTGCAGTTGACGCAGGCGTTAGTCATGCAGCGATCTTGCGTGGTTTAGAACAATTTCGTGGCGTTGGCCGTCGTTTCCAAGTCAATGGTGAATACCCTTGTAAGGACGGCGGCAGTGCGACTTTGGTTGATGACTATGGTCATCACCCAACCGAATTGCGCGCAACAATTGCAGCGGCAAGACAAAGTTATGCTGATCGTCGCTTGGTGATGATTTTCCAGCCACACCGTTTTAGTCGTACCAAAGATTTATACACCGATTTTGTTGATGTGCTGAATACCGTGGATATTTTGGTTTTGCTGGATATTTATAGTGCGGGTGAAGAGCCGATGGTTGGTATTGATAGTAATGCTTTGGCGCACAGTATTCGTCAACGTGCAGGCGGTGTTATTGACCCTATTCATATTAAAAACATTGATCAGGTTCCTGAATTGTTAGGCAATATTTTAAAAGCAGGCGATGTGGTTTTAACGCAAGGCGCAGGCAGCGTAGGCACGCTTGCCAATATGTTAGCGGCAAGGAGAGTGAGCAATGCGCATTAATCGTGAAAAATTATTAGGCAATGTTGCGGTATTGCTGGGCGGTAGTAGCTCAGAGCGTGAAGTGTCGCTAAAAAGTGGGCAGGCAGTGCTGGCGGCATTCACCAAACTGGACTTGCCTGTGATTGCTATTGATTGTGATTTTTCTCAATTAGCCCAAGCGCTAGAGAAACATCAAATCAAACACTGCTTCAATATTTTACACGGCGGTTATGGCGAAAATGGTCAGCTGCAAGCTTTATTAGAAAGCTTAGGGATTACTTATACAGGCAGCGGCGTCTTGGCTTGCGCGATTGCCATGGATAAATACCGCAGCAAATTGTTATGGAAAGGTGCGAACTTACCGACGGCTGATTTCGTGTTGTTGAATGCAGATAGTGGTTGGCAAGATGTACAGCAACAGTTGGGCAATAAAGTCATGATCAAGCCTGCCAATGAAGGCTCAAGCATTGGTATGTCAGTTGCAGAAAACGAGCAGGAATTTAATGCAGGTTTGGCGGAAGCTTTGCGTTTTGACCCAACCGTGATTGCTGAGAAGTGGATTCATGGTGCGGAATATACCGTGGCGATGCTTAATCAAGGCGCTTTACCGCTCATTAAATTAGAAACGCAAAATCGTTTTTACGATTACCAAGCAAAATATATTTCTAACGAAACCCGTTATATCTGCCCTTGCGGTTTAAGTGAGCAAGAAGAGCAAGCGGTGCAAGCCATGGCGTTACAGGCTTTTGCGGCATTGGGTTGTACGGGGTGGGGACGCATTGATGTGATGCGTGATAGCGACGGTCAGTTTTATTTGCTGGAAGCAAATACCGTTCCTGGCATGACAGATCACAGCTTAGTGCCAATGGCGGCAAAAGCGGCGGGTTTGAGTTTTGAACAGTTAGTTGCAGAAATTTTTAATCAGAGTTTATAAGCATGATAAAAAGCGCGAAATCGACAGGCATGGCAACACGTAATCGGCAAAAACAGCCGCTACGTGAGCGCGTGTCGTTTTTGTTGCCAAAACCTCAAATCACACTGACTCATGTGTTGTTCTTTAGCTTTTTGTGCATGGTGATGGTGGTGGCTTACGGCAGTATGCACGCGATTGACAAAGTGCTCACCGTGCCTGTGGAGCAAGTGCAAGTTGCGGGGGAGTTACATTTTCAACAGCAGCAAGAAATTGCGCGGTTGATTAATCGACACGTTGAAGGCGGTTTTGTCCGTGTGGATTTAGAGCGTTTGCAAAAAGAGTTAGTGGCATTGCCTTGGGTATATCGTGCCAGCATTAAAAGACAATTGCCGAATGGATTGTTGATTACTGTTGAAGAAGAACAGGCTGCGGCTTATTGGAATGAAAACGGCTTGATTAATATTTATGGTGAGGTTTTTACGCCTGCAACGCGCCCGCAGATAGATGGCCTGCCTATGTTGTCGGGAGTGAATCATGCGCTGGTGTTACAAGTTTATCAGCAATTGCAAACAGTGTTACCAGAGGCACAAAAACCGTTAAGAGCATTGCAAGTGTCGGGGCAGAGAACCGTGTTGGTATCGCTATCCAATCAAACGCAATTAGTGATGAAGCAGCAACAATTAGAAGAGCAAATTGCTCATTGGCTGACCATTTCAACTGCGTTATCTGCTGAGCATTTGGCAGCGATAAAAAAAGTCGATTTACGTTACAGCAATGGCGCAGCCGTTGAATGGCATGAGCCGATTGCTGGGCTAATGAATAACAAACGAGGAGGCCATCATTAATGGCACACGATAATTCAGAGCGCATGATTGTTGGATTAGATATTGGTACGTCCAAAGTCGTGGCAATAGTGGGTGAAATTTCAGCCAATGGCAAATTGGAAATTGTTGGCTTGGGGTCGCATCCATCGCGTGGTTTGAAGAAAGGTGTCGTGGTTGATATTGAGTCAACCGTGCAATCCATTCAGCGCGCTATTGAGGATGCGGAATTGATGGCAGGTTGCACCATTAGCTCGGTATATGCGGGTATTGCGGGTAATCATATTCGTAGCATGAACTCTCATGGCATCGT
>CAZMQC010000079.1:0-7072 GCA_964568295.1 uncultured Spongiibacteraceae bacterium
ATTGTTATAGCTCAAATGTTTCTAAATATTCTGGCACTTCCACATCCCAATCAAACGTGTCGGCAAGATGCAGGCGCATAGCATCGGCTGCCGAGCTTTCGCCGTGCGTAATAAATACTTTACGCGGCTTGCCGGGCATTTGTTTCAGCCAACGGGTAATCTCACCGTAATCCGCATGGCTAGACATCGCATCCAGATTAACAATTTCGGCATGAACAGGGAAATATTCGCCGTGAATTTTGACGTGCTCTGCGCCGTTAACCAAACTAAAACCGCGTGTTCCAGGCGCTTGATAGCCCATAAACAAAATACAGTTACGTTCGTTAGTCACTAGCGTTTTAAGATGATGCAAAACCCGTCCGCCGCTCGCCATACCGCTTGCGGAAATAATAATGCACGGCTCGCGTCTAGCGCTAAGCGCTATCGATTCTTCAGTGGTTTTTATATACGTTGTAATATCGTCCATTGCTTCACAATCATCAGCATTCAGTTTATGCAGATGGGTGCAATCCATAAAAATCTGCGTGGCTTTAATCGCCATCGGACTGTTTAAATAAATGGGCGTTTTGGGGATTTTATCTTGCGCACGTAATTTTTGTAGATGGTGCAAAATCGTTTGCGCCCGCCCAACGGCAAACGCAGGCATTAACACAATGCCGCCGCGTTTAATGGTGCGATTGATAATAGCCGTTAATACCGCCTCAACATCGAGTGTTTCATGCAATTTATCGCCGTAAGTCGATTCAACCACCAAATAATCCGTGCCTTTTAGCGGCTGCGGCGGGTACATAATGGCATCATCGCAACGCCCTACATCGCCACTAAAGGTAATGCTTTTACCGTGATATTCAAGACGAATGGAACAAGCACCTAAAATATGCCCAGCAGGAGCAAATGTGACTTTTAAACCGCCATCTAGCTCAAACATTTGGTTTTCTTTAATCACTTTAAAATGCTTGAGCGCTTTATAGGCATCTTCTTCGGTGTACAGCGGCAAGGCAGGATTATGTTTGGAATAGCGTTTTTTATTGGCGTATTTAGCGTCTTCTTCTTGTAAAAAACCTGAATCGGGCAACAAAATCTTACATAAGGCATGGGTTGCGCGGCTGGTATAAACAGGCCCCTGAAAACCTTTGTTTACCAAGGCAGGAATATAACCTGAATGATCAATATGAGCATGAGTAAGCAAAATCGCCTCAATATCACTGGCATCAAACGGCAGCGCCTGCCAGTTGCGGCGGCGCACATTACTAACACCTTGGAATAAGCCGCAATCGATTAAAACTTTGTGTTTGCCGTAGCTCAATAAATACTTAGAGCCAGTAACGGTTTCAGTACCGCCAATAAATTGTACGCGCATAAGCTTGTTATTCCCCGTAAAGTCGGCGACGTTGATTATTATCGCCTCGCCGAAAACGTTTATATTCCCATTGATATTGCGCAGGCGCTAATGCAACAAGCTGTTCAACTGCTTGATTAAGCGCGGTAGCCGCAACGGTTTCATCGGCATCATAGATACTTTCAGGCGCAGCTTGAAAGATAATTTTAAAGTTGCCATCGTCAAGACGTTGGGCAAAACCTGCTACGGCAACAACATTGCCGCGCTGCAATAGACTAGGAATAAGCGTCATGGTGGGGGTAACTTGCCCAAAGAAAGCAGCAAACGCTGTACCACTGTCGCGCTCAGGCAGTTGATCGGGCAAAATCCCTGTAACGCCACCCGCTTTAAGCGCCTTTAGAATAGCCAACACGCCTTTTTTGTTAGTTGGTACTAACTTTGCGCCGGTCTGCTCTCGTCCCTTCCTTGTTACTTGTTCCAGCCAAGCGCGTTTGGGTGGCTGGTAAAGCGAAACCGCTTGATAGTAATGGCCTAGAAACAAGCCTAAATACTCCCAGTTACCTAAGTGTGGCGCGATTACAATGACGCCTTTACCTTGCTCTTGCGCTTGGTCGAGTAATGCTTTGCCTTCTACCGCAGTAATTTGCGCAAGGCTTTTGCTCGGTGCTTGCGTCCAAACCACGGGTATTTCTAAAGCGACCATAACGGTGTGGAAAACACTTTGCTTAGCCAGTTGTTTTTGCTCGTTTGCTGATAAATGTGGAAAGCAAAGCGCGAGGTTTATTTCGGTTGCCTTGCGCATATCCAAGCGCAAATGCCAAATCAACGCGCTAATCAACCGCGCAAGCGGGCGACGAAACGCGAGAGGCAGGCGTGCGGCCAAGGCAAAAACGGTCAAAATCAGCGTTTTTTCAAAAAATTCTCGCATGGAATACCCAATGTTTTTAATATGGTTACTGAACTTATACGCAACAAACGCTATAATTCCAAGTTATTATTGTCGCATAAAAAGGGTAGCATGGTGTCTGATTCCTCATCATTTGATGTTTCCACCTTTCAGGGGTTAATTCTTGCATTGCAGCATTTTTGGGCTGAGCAAGGCTGCGTTATTTTACAGCCATTAGACATGGAAGTGGGCGCTGGTACATTCCATCCTGGAACCTTTTTGCGCGCGATTGGCCCAGAGAGTTGGAATGCAGCGTACGTGCAACCAAGCCGCCGCCCAACCGACGGTCGCTATGGTGAAAACCCTAACCGTTTGCAGCATTACTACCAGTTCCAAGTGGTATTAAAACCTTCGCCCGATAATATTCAAGATTTGTATCTGCAATCGTTAAAGATGTTAGGTATCGACACGCTTGTGCACGATATTCGCTTTGTAGAAGATAACTGGGAGTCACCCACATTAGGCGCTTGGGGTTTAGGCTGGGAAATCTGGCTAAACGGCATGGAAGTGACCCAATTTACTTATTTCCAACAAGCAGGTGGACTGGAATGCTACCCTGTTACGGGCGAAATCACCTACGGTTTAGAACGTATTGCGATGTATTTGCAGGGCGTTGAAAGCGTTTATGATTTAGTTTGGACGCGTGGACCGAACGGCACGGTAACGTACGGTGATGTGTTTAAGCAAAACGAAATTGAAATGTCGCATTACAATTTCTCGCACGCCAACACCGAGTTTTTATTCCATAGTTTTGATATTGCCGAGCAAGAATGCGGCAAATTAATCGCAGCAAAATTGCCTTTACCGGCTTATGAGATGGTGATGAAAGCCTCTCATGCGTTTAACTTGTTAGATGCGCGCCAAGCGATTTCAGTAACCGAACGCCAGCGCTTCATCTTACGGGTACGCACCATGGCGCGCGCGGTTGCGGAAAGCTACTTTGCTGCACGTGCCGAATTAGGTTTCCCTTTAGCGATGCCAGCCCTACGTGATGAAGTGTTGAAAAAATATCAGGCGGCGGAGAAATAACATGAATCAAGATTTATTAATTGAATTAGGTACGGAAGAATTACCGCCGAAAACGCTGAAGCAACTCAGCGCGAGCTTTCACCAATCCATCACCGACGGTTTGCGTCAGTTAGGTGTGCCGTTTGCCAGCAGTGAGCAGTATGCAACGCCACGTCGTTTGGCAGTAATTATTAAAGGTTTAGCGCCGCAACAGCCTGACCGCGAAGAAGAAAAGCTAGGGCCTGCGGTAGCAGCGGCGTTTGATAAAGACGGCAATCCCAGTAAAGCCGCCGAAGGTTTTGCGCGTAGCAACAATACTAGCTTTGACCAGCTATTAAGAGTAAACACCGATAAAGGCGAGCGCTTGGCGTTTATTAGTAAAATCCAAGGCTTGCCCACCACCGAGTTGTTGCCGCAAGTGATTGAAAATGCGTTAGCCGCCTTGCCGATTGCTAAGCGTATGCGTTGGGGCGCGAGCCGCGCGGAATTTGTGCGTCCGGTTAAATGGCTAGTGATTAAGTTTGGCGCAGAAAGTGTGGATGCGACTATTTTGGGCGTGCGCTCAAGCAATAAAAGCTATGGTCATCGCTTCCATGCGCCCGAAGCGTTTGAGGTTGATGCCGCGAATTATCAAGAGGAACTGGCTAAGCGCTATGTGATTGCCGACTTTAACCAACGCCGCGAACTGATTTTAAGCAAAGTTACGGCGTTGGCCGATAAACATCAGGGTAAGGCAATTATTCCTGATGACTTGCTGGACGAAGTGACTGCGTTGGTTGAGTGGCCTGTGCCGCTAGTTTGCTGTTTTGAAGAACGCTTTTTAGAAGTACCGCAAGAAGCATTAATTTCTACCATGCAGGACAACCAAAAATATTTCTGTTTGGTTGATGCCAATGGCAAATTAATGTCGCGTTTTATTACGGTATCGAATATTGAAAGCCGTCAGCCTAGTCTTGTGGTAATGGGCAATGAAAAAGTCGTGCGTCCACGCTTAACCGATGCCGAATTTTTCTTTGCGCAAGATAAAAAACAATCGCTCGACGATTACCGCGCACGCTTAAAAACCGTGGTATTCCAAAATCAATTAGGTACGGTATTTGCTAAAACAGAACGTATTAGCAAATTGGCTGCGTATATTGCTAAGCAAATTGGTGCCAATAGCTCTCACGCCGAACGCGCAGGGCAATTAGCCAAAGCGGATTTAGTCACCAACATGGTGTTGGAGTTCACCGAGTTGCAAGGCTTGATGGGCTATTACTATGCACTGAATGATGGCGAGGCAGAAGACGTTGCGATTGCCATTCGCGACCAATATTTCCCAGCGGGGAATAACGATAGAATGCCTGCTAATGCGGTTGCTAGTGCGTTGGCGCTTGCCGACCGTATTGATACTTTGATCGGTATTTTTGGTATTGGTCAGCAGCCTACCGGTACTAAAGACCCGTTTGCTTTGCGCCGCGCCACCTTGGGGATTATCCGCATTATTTTATCGGCTAAGCTTGATTTAGATTTGCGCGATTTATACCAATTTGCGTTTGCGCAATTTACGGGGCTTGCGGAAGATACTGTGCAACAAGCACTTGATTATACGTTTGAGCGTTTCCGTGCGATTTATCATGAGCAAGGCTTTGCCACTGAAGTATATTTGGCAGTTGCAGCTAAGCAAGTCACCAAGCCAGTGGACTTTGACCAGCGTGCGAAAGCGGTGTATCAGTTTATGCAGCTTTCTGAAGCCGAAGCAGTTTCTTCAGCCAATAAACGTATAAGCAATATTTTGGCGAAACAAGGCAAGGTGGATACCACGCTTGATGCCAGCTTGTTAAAAGACGAAGCTGAAAAAGCATTAGTGCTAGCACTTGCGCAAAAGCGTGAGATTTTGCAAGCAGCGGCTGAGGCGGCGCAATATGCGGAGTTTTTACAAACCTTGGCATGCTTAAAGCCCGAAGTCGATGCGTTTTTTGAGCAAGTGATGGTTATGGTCGATGACGCGGCGGTTCGCAATAATCGTTTAGCCCTATTAACCCAGCTTAATCAGCAATTCTCGCACGTAGCCGATATTGCTTTATTAGCCAGTAAATAAATTCAGGGCGGTTCGCCGCCCATCGGAACCTATTATGTATCGCCTTTGGCTCGGTTTTCGTAGCGTAATTTTTTATATTCTATACGCAGGTTTCACTGCGTTTTTTAGTTTGCTGTGTGTCAGCTTTATCTATCTATTACCCTACCATCAGCGCGTTAAAGTGATTGTGATGTGGAATCGGGTGATTATACTCAGCTTAAAGTTGGTTTGCGGTGTGCATTATCGCGTGCATGGCATGGAGAATATCCCCAATCAGCCGTATGTAGCCTTGTCCAAGCATCAAAGTGCTTGGGAAACGTTTTATTTAGTTGACCACTTACAACCCGTCAGTACGATTTTAAAGCAAGAGTTGCTCAAAATTCCTGGCTTTGGTTGGGGTTTACGTTTGTTAAAACCCATTCCAATTGACCGTAAAAATCCCCGTGAAGCATTAAAAACAATTCGTCGCGTTGGTTTACAGCGTTTAACCGAAGAAAAAATACCCGTTTTAATTTTTCCAGAAGGCACGCGAACAGCGGTTGGCGGCAAAGGCAGCTATGCTCGAAGCGGCGCTGCATTAGCGATTGAAGCAGGTGTACCAGTGGTGCTTATTGCGCATAATGCGGGTTATTTTTGGCCAACCACCCACTGGATTAAATCGCCCGGTGTGATTGATGTGTTTGTTAGCGAGCCAATAGCAACCGACGGATTAAACGCTACCGAGCTAACCAAGCAAGCTGAGCTGTGGATCGAGGCGCACGTAAAAGTGCCAAACCCCTTACCTGTTAGTTTTCAATAAGTGTACGCCGTATAGCAAGAACTTAACACACGCCGTGAATACGTCCATGTAGGCTTCTGTTTTGCATCCATGCAAAACAGAGTGTTAAGTTCTTGCTATACGCCTTAATAAATTGAGTTACGGCTCAAGCGGCATTTTGGCTGTAGGCAGCCAACTGCCAAAATGATTCTGTTCTTTAAACCGAAACGGTACAGACTGATAGCGTAAGCCAACATTGCGCCACACTACGAAATGCAAATGCGGTCCAGAAGAAAAGCCTGTTGAGCCACTCAGCGCGAGTAAATCACCGACTTCAACCGTTTGCCCGATTTGCACTTTGACGCCACCCGCCAATAAATGCGCATAAACACCTATCGTGCCATCCTCATGCAATACCATCACCATATTAGCTTTGTCGGCAAAGTACATTTCCTGCCCATCTAAAACAAAATTATCTTGCGCTTTGACTACTACGCCTTTACGCGCTGCGTAGATTTCTGTGCCCACAGGCAAGGCAATATCCACAGCATAACGATTGGGTTCTTGGTTATGAGAAAAGCGCCCATCAAACCCTTGGCTAACAAAATGACCAATTTTGCGCTCAATCGGTAGAAAATAATCGCTGTTATCAGCTTTTTGCGCTGGGTCGCCGAGGAAATAGTGAAAGGGGTAGCGCTCATTTGGGTCAATATTATCGGCAATTTGTATTTCACTTGCGGCGGGAATTATTTTACGAAGGCCGCGTTTTTCATCTATCTGCACCGCCATTTCAATCGGACTTAATAATGGATTATTTGCAAATAACGTCCACGTCCCATCTACAACCCTTGCATTTAACGCTGGCTCATTGGTTTTGGCGGCTTGTGCAAACTTTAGCTCGGTAGCCTCATTTTTGCTGGGCTTTTTATCGGTAAAATGCCACCTGCCTTGCTCATCTTGATA
>CAZMQC010000080.1:0-6994 GCA_964568295.1 uncultured Spongiibacteraceae bacterium
ATTGTTGAGAATGGTCAAATTGTATTAATTGATGAACATACTGGGCGCACCATGCCGGGGCGTCGTTTGTCGGAAGGTTTGCATCAAGCCATTGAAGCGAAAGAAGGTGTAAAAATTCAGAGCGAAAGTCAAACCTTGGCCTCGACCACGTTCCAAAACTATTTCCGTTTATTTGAAAAACTAGCAGGTATGACGGGAACGGCGGACACTGAAGCGGCAGAATTCCACCAGATTTACAGTCTGAAAGTAACCGTTATTCCAACCAATAAGCCGATTGCGCGTAAAGATTTAAACGACGTTATTTATCTAACTATTCGTGAAAAATTTGAAGCAATTGCGAAAGATGTACAGGAAATTCGTGAAACTGGCGCGCCCGTGCTCGTCGGTACGGCTTCGATTGAAACTTCGGAAGTATTGTCTCGATTGCTGAACGAGAAAAAAATTAAACACCAAGTATTGAACGCTAAGTTCCATGAAAAAGAAGCGGAAATTATCGCCGATGCGGGACGCCCTGGTACGGTGACCATCGCGACCAACATGGCAGGACGTGGTACCGACATTGTTTTAGGCGGTAGCCTCGAAGCTGAGCTTGCTAAACTTGATAACCCAAGCAAAGCTGAGATTGAGCAATTAACTGTGGAATGGCAAAAACGCCACCAGCAAGTATTAGATGCGGGCGGCTTACATATTTTAGGCTCTGAACGCCATGAAAGTCGTCGTATTGATAACCAGTTGCGCGGTCGTGCAGGGCGTCAAGGTGACCCCGGCGTTACACGTTTTTACTTGTCGCTAGAAGACGATTTAATGCGTATTTTTGCCTCTGATCGCGTGCGTAATATGATGCAGGCGCTAGGTATGAAGGATGGCGAAGCAATTGAACATAAAATGGTGAGTAACGCCATTGAGAAAGCGCAGAAAAAAGTTGAAGGACGTAACTTTGATATTCGTAAGTCCCTGCTGGATTATGACAACGTTGCAAACGACCAGCGCCAAGTAGTGTATAAACAGCGCGATTTCTTGCTCAATAGCGATGATTTAACTGATTTAATCAAAACTATTCGTGAAGACGTAGTGAATGGTTTGATTAGTAGCTTTATTCCACCGCAAAGCCTTGATGATATGTGGGATATTTCTGGGTTAGAACGCGCTTTGGAAAGTGATTTTGGTTTGTCTTACCCTATTCAACAGTGGCTAGATGAAGACGATAAACTGCATGAGGACGGTATTCGTCAGCGCATTTTGCAAGGTATGGAAAACGATTATCAGCAAAAAAGCGATGCGATTGGCGAAGAAATGCGTCGGTTTGAAAAGCATATTCTTTTACAGGTTTTGGACGGATTATGGAAAGAACACTTGGCGGCAATGGATCATTTGCGTATGGGTATTCATTTGCGCGGCTATGCTGGACGTGATCCGAAACAAGAATACAAACGTGAGTCGTTTGAGTTGTTCCAACAGATGTTGGATAACGTTAAATACGATGTGATTAAAATCCTTGCGCGGGTACGTATTCAAACCCAAGAGGAAATCGCGTTACTTGAAGCGCAGCGTCGTGAACAACAATTACGTGAAAAAATAGAAATGAAACATCAAGAAGCGGTTTCTGCTTTACATGGCGAAACCGATGCGGGCGAAAGCCAATCAGTGCCAGTTAAAGCTGAGCCATTTGTACGCGATGGTGCCAAAGTAGGGCGTAACGACCCTTGCCCCTGTGGTTCTGGCAAGAAATTTAAACAATGTCATGGCGCGTTAAGTTAACCATAGACGAGTGATTGGTTTTAATAAGATAGGTGGGCAATAGCCCGCCTTTGTTGATTTTAAAGAGAGAGAATTATGCCTGTTGGTCATACCCCTTTACCTCAGTTCTTCCCCATCGCTGGTGTGCGTATTGGTACGGCCTGCGCAGGTATTAAAAAGCCCAATAAGCCTGACTTGACTATTTTTGCAATAGACGAAGGCGCTAATGTGGCGGGTGTGTTTACCAAAAATGCCTTTTGTGCAGCGCCCGTACAGATTTGTAAAAAGCATTTATCCTTGCACCATAATATGCGTTACTTATTGATTAACACGGGTAATGCGAACGCGGGAACGGGCGAATTAGGGCGTAGCAATGCTGAAAAAACCATAGAAGCGCTAGCGCTTAAAACCAGTGCTCAAGTGCAAACCATTTTACCGTTTTCAACTGGCGTGATTGGTGAACACTTGCCCGTCGACAAAATTATTCAAGGGCAAGATCAAGCGTTGGCCAATTTGTCCGAAAATAATTGGGATAAAGCTGCTGTTGCGATTATGACAACCGATACGCGTCCTAAAGGCGTATCGAAAGAAGTTGTTATTGCTGGTAAAAAAGTACGCATTTCAGGTATTAGCAAGGGCGCTGGCATGATTCAGCCTAATATGGCGACCATGCTTGCTTATGTGGCGTGTGATGCTGCTGTACCAGCGATTTTATTGCAAGGCATTATTAGTCATGCCAGCAAATACTCATTCAACCGCATTACCGTGGATGGCGATACCTCAACCAATGATTCAGCAATTTTAATTGCAACTGGTAAGGGCGAACTTTGCTTGCCAGAAGGCATTTCAAGCGAGTTAGAGCAGTTGCAGCAGGCAATTACCGAGGTGTTTGTTGAATTAGCGCAATTAATCGTGCGTGATGCAGAAGGCGCAACCAAGTTTGTTCAGGTACAGGTAAAAGGTGGATTAAGCGAAGCCGATTGTGCCAAAGCTGCGTTTACCATTGCCGAATCGCCTTTGGTTAAAACTGCCTTGTTTGCCAGTGATCCGAACTGGGGGCGTATTTTAGCGGCGTTGGGACGTTCCTATATTACTGGCTTAGATGTAGATAAGGTTGATTTGCGCATTAATGGCGTTTTAATTGCCTATCAAGGCGGACGTGCGGCAAATTATACCGAGGAGCAAGGTGCGCAAGCCTTAGCGCAAGAAGAAATCCATATTGAGCTGGATTTACACATGGGCGATGCACAAGCCAGCGTTTGGACCTGTGATTTATCGCACGACTATGTAACGATTAACGCGGGATATCGCACTTAATGGCGACGGTTGAGGTTGCTGCTGCTATTTTGTGGAATGAGCCACAGGATGCCATTTTGCTAAGCAAGCGTTTAGCTAATCAGCACCAAGGCGGTTTGTGGGAGTTTCCTGGCGGTAAAATTGAAGCCAATGAAACCGCCGAGCAGGCGCTACAAAGAGAACTATTGGAAGAGCTGAATATTGCTGTTGAGAGTATGGCGTTATTTCAACAAGTGAGCCACGCTTACAGTGATAAAACTGTGTGTCTAAAGTTTTATCACTGTTATGGTGTTACAGGCGATGTCGTTGGTAAGCAAGGGCAGCTATGGCGTTGGGTGCCTGTTGCGCAACTGGCGGAATACACCTTTCCACAAGCGAATCAAACGGTTGTTGAGCAATTGCTTGCTGCGTATAGCTAAGTTAGTGTAAACGTTCTAAATCTTCACTTAACACATCGTCTATGACACTATCGCCAGGTAAACGATTTTCCTCATTTGCCCATGCAATAAAGTCTTTGTTCTTACATTGTTCAGAGCAAAATGGACGATGAGTATTGCTATCGTCCCACTCTAATTCGGTGCTACAGTGGGGGCATTGATAGTGCATAAATCCTCCTAAACGTGCCTAGCTGCTAATTGCAAATAATGTTGATGCAGTCGATCAACCTCATCGGCCAAATGAGCAAAATCATGAATATTATGAATAACATCTTGCGCTGCCGCTAAGCGCGTTTGTCGATCGGCTTGCGTTTGCATGATACGTTTAACTTGTTCAATGTCGTTGTTATCACGCGCTGCAGTGCGCGCAACTTGTGTTTCCTCGGGTACGTCCACCACTAAAACCCGATGGCAAATTAGATTTTGCCCCGATTCTACTAACAGCGGCGAAACTAATAATGCATAAGGACTGCTGACTTGGCTAAGTTGGTCAAATACTTCTTGTCCAATCAGCGGGTGTAATAATTGCTCTAACCATTTTTTCTCATCAGGATTGCTGAACACCCTTTGGCGCAAGGCGGCACGGTCAAGTTCGCCATTGTCTAATAAGATGCTATCACCAAAATGCTGGTGAATTTGTGTCAGCGCAGGGCGACCTTTTTCCACCACCACGCGCGCGCAAACATCGGAATCCACAATGCCAATATTTTTAGCGGCAAATAAATCAGAAACAGCCGTTTTGCCGCTGCCAATTCCGCCTGTTAAACCAACAATAAACATAATCGCCTTGAGATAAATGCTGAAAAAAGGCAGTGTAAAGTCTTAATGATTGAAAGTGAAGTCATTCAATGCAGCAAGTTTATGCAAGAAAATGATAGATAGCGCTTACCTTGCAAAAACGTTTGCTGTTATGGCAATGGCTCGCTATAATGCCGCCTCTTTATGGTAACTCTGCTTGGTCTCTCGCAACGATAAGCGGTGAACCCCGCCAGGCCCGGAAGGGAGCAACGGTAACTGCTGATTCGTGTGCCGAGAATTGCTGAGTAGAGTTGCCACCCAATTCCTACCCTTGTGCTGCTTATGTATAATAGCCCCATGCAACAAGGAAAATCCTCATGACTTATCAAGTTCTAGCAAGAAAATGGCGCCCGCGCTTCTTTCGTGAAATGGTTGGCCAAGAGCATGTATTAAAAGCTTTAATTAATGCGCTCGACTATAACCGCCTACACCAAGCTTATTTGTTTACTGGTACACGCGGTGTCGGTAAAACCACCATTGCGCGTATTTTAGCTAAGTGTCTTAACTGCGAAAAAGGCATTACTTCCGAGCCTTGCGGTACTTGTTCGGCTTGCGTAGAAATAGCACAGGGCAGCTTTGTTGATTTAATCGAAATTGACGCTGCGTCGCATACTGGCGTAGAAAACATGCGCCAGATTACCGACAACGTGCAATACACGCCAACCAAAGGCCGTTACAAAGTCTATTTAATTGACGAAGTACACATGCTCACCACCCATAGTTTTAACGCTTTGCTAAAAACTTTGGAAGAGCCGCCAGAGCATAGCAAATTTTTATTAGCGACCACTGACCCGCAAAAATTACCCGCTACGGTTTTATCGCGTTGTTTGCAGTTCCACCTAAAAAACATGGTGCCCGAACATATTGTGCGCCATCTAAGTCATGTTTTAAGTGAAGAAAATATCGCGTTTGAAGAAGCTGGGCTTTGGGCGTTGGCGCGGGCTGCGCAAGGTAGTATGCGCGATGCGTTAAGTTTAACCGACCAAGCCATTGCTTTTGGGCAAGGTAAAGTATTTAACGATGATGTGTCGGCTATGCTTGGCACTATTGACCAACAAACGGTGTATCAATTAGCTAAGGCGTTGATTGAGCACAATGCCGCCGATGTTTTGCAAGTGATTGCCAACGCCAGTGAGTTATCGCCTGACTATGCGGCTATTTTAGATGCCTTGCTGACGTTGCTGCATCGTTTGAGCGTAGCGCAAATGGTGCCAAACGCGGTGGATAATAGCGAAGGCGATAAAGAGCAAGTATTAGCTTTGGCTAAGCAGGTGAGCGCGGGTGAGTTGCAGTTGTTTTACCAGATGGGCTTGCTCGGCAAAAAAGATTTATATCTTGCGCCTGATTTGCGTACCGGTTTAGAAATGGCTTTATTGCGTATGTTGGCGTTTAGACCTGCCAATGTACCTGAGCCAGCGAAAAATATTGCACTGAACCAACAAGCAACCGTTGCTGCAACCACGGAGCAAGTGGAAGCAAAAAAGTTTGAAGCTGCGCCTGTAACGTCCTCATTGGCGCAGCCTAAGCCGGTAAACAATGAAGCTGCCGAAGCGTTAGCAGAAGCACCTGCTCATATCAGTGAGCCAGTACCAGAGCAGCCTTTAACGAATGCAAGCGAAAATAGCACTGAAACAATTATCAGCAGCGGGCAAAATATCTTTGAAGATAACCAGCATTGGGTTGAAAGTTTTGCGCGCTTTCCGTTTCAAGGCGTGTTATCGCAAGTGCTATCGGAATGCGTGTTAGTGGCAGTCAATGGTGCAAATTTAACGTTTACTATTTCGCCAGAAAAAGCCACCTTTTATAATGAACGGCAGGCGGAACAAGCTGCGCAGGTGATGAGCGAAACGCTACAAACACCTGTTCATGTCACTATTCAGGTAGAAGACCATGTGTTTTTGACGCCAAGCCTATATCGCGCGGAACAGCGCCAACAACGCCGCGATGATGCTTTAGAACGGCTAAGCCAAGATAATGTAGTGCAATATTTTCAGCAGCGCTTCCAAGCGGTTATGCTGCCAGAAAGCCTAGAAATTGAAGGTAAACGAGTATGAATTTAAACGACATCATGAAACAAGCGCAGCAGATGCAGGAAAAAATGCAGAAGGCGCAACAAGAACTGGCTAATAAAGAAGTGCAGGGCGAGTCGGGCGCGGGTTTGGTGAAAATAACCATGAATGGTCGCCACGATGTACGCAAAGTGTCGATTGATAGCGATCTGTTAAGCGAAGATAAAGAGATTTTAGAAGATTTAATTGCCGCTGCGATCAATGATGCGGTACGCAAGGTGGAAGCCAATAACCAAGATATGATGAGCGGTTTAACCTCTGGCTTGCAAATGCCACCCGGCTTTAAAATGCCGTTCTAGGAGTTGTTGTGCTAAGTCCCGCTATTACACAGCTGATTGACCGCTTAACCTGCCTGCCAGGGGTGGGGCGCAAAACCGCGCAACGCATGAGTCTTTATTTGCTAGAACGTAATCGACAAGGCGGTTTGGCACTTGCTGAGGCGTTGCAATATGCGTTGACCGTGGTAGGAAACTGCAAAAGCTGCCGTAATTTAACCGAGCAAGAACAGTGCCGAATCTGTAGTGATTTGCGCCGTGATAAAACCCAGTTGTGCATTGTAGAAAATCCTTCTGATGTGATTGCTGTTGAGCAATCGGGCAGCTTTACGGGGCAATATTTTGTATTGATGGGGCATTTGTCGCCGCTTGATGGTATCGG
>CAZMQC010000081.1:0-4389 GCA_964568295.1 uncultured Spongiibacteraceae bacterium
GATAAAATCACCACTGCCCCGCTCGCCAATAAGAAAAACAATTGCGCCGATTGCACAATGTTAGCCACCGTTGGTTGCGCGTTTTCTAAATCTAGCCATTCTTGGCTATCGGTTAGGCGCTCTTGGATCAGCGTTCTATATGTTTGCAACGTTTGCTTATCGCCAGCAAACAAATAGCTATAGCTGACTTTGCTGCCGAGTTGAATTAAGCCAGTTCGCTCCACATCCGACCAGTGCATTAACACCACAGGTCCTACGCTAAATAAGTTCATTCCTTGATCGGGTTGATGGATCAAGGTCTGCGTTACGGTAAATTCGCTATCACCCAGAAAAACCGCTTGGCCAAACGATAAATCCAATAAAGTAAACAAACGTTTTTCAGCCCAAATCTCGCTGGGTCTTGGACCTTCGCTTTGCTTAGTACGCTGCCCATCAGCCTGCTCAATTTCCAACAAACCTTTTAGCGGATAGCCATCATCCACCGCCTTAACATTCACTAACTGTGGTTGGTCATCAACAAACACCATGGACTGAAAGCTAGCGAAACGAGTGGTCTGTAAATCCTTAGCTTGCGCTAATAACAGTAAGTCGTCATCCAGCAAATAAGGCGACTTTAATATGGTATCGGCCGCTAATAATTGGCTGGTTTCGCCCAACAACATAATCTGTAAGCGTTCAGTAAAAGCGCTAAACGCGGTAATCACAAACACCGATAAAAACAAAGCCGCTAATAAATAACCCAGCTCTAAACGAATTAGGCGCAAGAAAAGGCTCATTGCAAACGCCCTTGCTCAATATGTAAACGCTGCTGACACAAGCTAGCCAAACGCTGCTCATGTGTCACCAAAATCAAAGTGGTTTGTTGTTCACGATTAAGCTCAAATAACAATTCAATAATATGTTCACCCGTTTTAGGATCTAAATTGCCCGTTGGCTCATCAGCAAACAAATATTTGGGTTGGCAAGCGAACGCTCTGGCAATCGCAACGCGCTGTTGCTCGCCGCCTGAAAGCTGCTTAGGGTAATGTTGTAAACGATGCGTTAAACCAACTTGTTTTAGATAATCAGCGGCTTTTGTGCTGGCTTGCTTATCGCCTTTTAAAGCTAACACCAAACTAACATTTTCTAGAGCAGTCAGTTGCGGTAGCAGATGAAACGATTGGAACACAAAGCCAACCGATTGCGCCCGAAAAACTGCGCGCTGCTCTTCGTCCATTGCACTTATTTTTTGTCCATCAATGTCAATCAAGCCCGAACTGGGCAATTCCAAACCCGCTAACAAGCTAAGCAGCGTAGTTTTACCCGAGCCAGAGCTACCAATAATAGCAACGCTTTGTCCGTCGTTAATGGTAAAACTTACATCCGATAAAATATGCAAAGGTTCAGCGCCCGAAAAAACGCTATAACTTAAATGTTGAACTGTTATCATAATAATCATTCAAAGCTTTTCAAATTCAGAGTTGGAGTGTACATGAGAAAGCCCTTGTTGTTACTTTCCTTGCTACTTTTTAGTCTTAGCAGTTTTGCCAAAACTATTTTGGTAATGGGCGACTCACTCAGCGCGGGTTATGGACTAAGCGATGGCGAAGAATGGCCAGCCTTATTGCAAAATAAACTCGGTAAAAATCATACCGTAGTTAACGCCAGTATTAGCGGCGAAACAACCCAAGGCGGTTTACAACGCTTTGCCGCCTTAATGCAAACGTACCAACCTCATATTGTAATTTTAGAGTTAGGCGCTAACGATGGTTTACGCGGGCAATCGCTCAAGCAAATGAAAAGCAACCTCAGCCAAATGATTGAACAAAGTAAGCAACAACAAGCAACAACGCTATTATTAGGCGTTCGCATTCCACCGAATTATGGCGAGCGTTATAGCCAAGCGTTTCATCAAGTGTATTTTGATCTGCAACAACAATACAAACTCAGCTTAGTGCCCTTTTTCTTAGAAGGCGTGGCGGGCGATGCAAGCTTAATGCAGAAAGATGCACTGCACCCAACCGCTGATGCTCAGCCGATTATCTTAGAAAATATCTGGAAAAACTTGGCGGAGTTATTGAAGTAAACCGCAGAACATGGCAATCTGCCTAACCTTATGGATTATCTTTCATTTAATAATAACTAGAGGTTTTTATGAGCGTAGAATTTACTTTTTCCAAAAGCGCCGAAGAAGTGTTTGATTTATTTTGTGACCCTGATTTTTTAGTTGAGCGCTCAATTGCCTTAGGCGAAATCAGCGCTGACGCTGAAGTCGATGAAGACGATAGCGGCAAAGTGATTGTAACGATGCGTCGTGAAGTTAAGCGTGACTTGCCTTCTTTCTTAGCCAAAATGTTTAACCCACAGCAAGTTGTTAGTTTTAAAGAAGAATGGCAACAAATCGGCAGCAACTTCACTGGCAAAGGTGAGATGACGGTTGACGGTCAACCTGTGAACATCAAAACCACTTTTTCATTGAAAAACACCGACAAAGGTTGTGTTTACACCATCAAATACACACCGAAAGCGAGTATTCCTTTGATCGGCGGTAAAGTTGAAAAATTTATTGAAAGCCAAAGCGAAGAAGGCGTTAAAAAAGAATTGGAATACACCGCTAAAAAATTGGGCTAATTAGCCCAAATACAACGCTCCAAAGTTGTTTTGGAGCGTTGTTAGCAAGCTATTTCTTAGCTGCCACACCCAGATCAATCCAAAACTCCTTATCGTATTGCTCCAGCTTGTTATAGCGAATAAAGCTCTGTAACTCCTCTACATACGCTTCACGTCGTTCAGAATAATACAGCAAGCTTGATGCGAGTGGATAACCATAAAAAAGCTTACCCTTTCTTCTTTTCTCTTGTCGCATTGCACGCAAATCACTATAGGCGCGTCCAGTATTTAGGTTAAACAAATAAGCTCTCACCGATTGCTGCGGATTGGCAAACTTTCTTACTTCATGTGTAGCACCTTCATTACGACTCGCTGGAACGAGCCCACAGCCTTTGCTATAACACCACTGCCCAAAATAATTATGCGCTTGCAAGGCAAATCGCGAGGTTCCCCAACCCGATTCTTTCGCTGCTTGCGCTAATACCAAAGCAGGTGGAATAACGTCAATACGTCGCAATAGCTGCTCTTTTTTAGCTTTAGTTATGTCATCGCAATCCTTGCTGTATTTTTGACATAGATGTTTTACTTCAGCGCTATTAAGCTTAGCGCGCTGCAAAGTTTCGCGTTCAGCTAAAATACGTTGATTCTCTATCACCACAATCGGATAGAAGTAGTCGAAAAACGTTATTTTCTTTTCCAAGGTGTTGGTAATACTGGCAAAATCAGGCAGCTCACTCACCACAAATTCAATTTGGCGCTCTTCTGCTTGTTCTATCACCTCGCTAGCAACATCATCCGTGTCTGCATCAGACGAGACTATATCAACTGGTTGTTGCAAAGCCTGCACATAGAAAAAAAATAAGATAAGCGCCGCAACCAGCGGCATATACCAAGGCTTCTCTTTAAAAATCATTATTATTATTTTCCTCTGTTTAAACAAAAAAGAAGGCTTAAGCCTTCTTTTTTATTAGTCAATTAAGCTTTACGCGCTTGATTGATTTTCTCTAGCACCTCTCTGGCTGACACAGGAATTTTAGTGCCTGGTCCAAAGATGGCCGCAACGCCACGCTCATACAAGAAATCGTAATCTTGCTTAGGAATAACACCACCCGCAACCACGAGAATATCATCAGCGCCCTGCTTTCTTAATTCTTCAATTAATTCAGGCACCAAGGTTTTATGCCCCGCTGCTTGCGATGAACAACCAACAACGTGTACGTCGTTTTCAATCGCTTGTTTGGCCACTTCTGCAGGCGTTGAGAACATCGGCGATAAGTCGATATCAAAACCTACGTCGGCAAACGCAGTCGCAACCACTTTTGCACCACGGTCATGACCATCTTGCCCCATTTTCGCCACCAACATACGTGGACGACGACCATGTTTTTCAATAAATGCTTCGATATCTTTTTGCAATTTCAACCAATCCTCATCATTTTGATAGGCGCTACCATAAACACCTGAAATGGTTTGTGCTTGCGCATTAAAGCGACCAAATTCACGCTCCATCGCATAAGAAATTTCACCCAAGGTTGCACGAACACGTGTTGCTTTAATCGCCAAATCAAGCAAGTTGCCTTGACCCGTTTTCGCGCATTGATAAATCGCTTCCAATGCATCTTCAACGGCTTGTTCATTACGCGTTTCACGGATTTTTTTCAAACCTGCAATTTGCGCTTCACGTACCGCATCGTTGTCGATTTCAAGGATTTCAACATCATCTTCTTTGGCTAACTGATATTTGTTAACACCAACGATAACGTCTTCACCACGGTCGATACGCGCTTGTTTACGCGCTGC
>CAZMQC010000081.1:4489-6901 GCA_964568295.1 uncultured Spongiibacteraceae bacterium
TAACACCAACGATAACGTCTTCACCACGGTCGATACGCGCTTGTTTACGCGCTGCTGACTCTTCAATCTTCAACTTAGGCATACCAGTTTCAATGGCTTTTGCCATGCCGCCAGCTGCTTCTACTTCCTCGATCAACTCCCATGCTTTATCCGCAATTTCTTGCGTTAAGCTTTCGATTAAGTAAGAACCTGCCCATGGGTCAACCACTTTGGTAATACCCGTTTCTTCTTGGATAATTAACTGAGTATTACGTGCAATACGCGCTGAGAATTCAGTTGGCAAAGCAATCGCTTCGTCCAATGAGTTGGTGTGCAAGGATTGCGTGCCACCAAATACTGCCGCCATCGCTTCGATACAGGTGCGCACGATATTGTTGTAAGGGTCTTGTTCCGTCAACGACCAACCAGAGGTTTGCGAGTGAGTACGCAACATCAAAGATTTTTCAGTTTTTGGATTAAATTCAGAAACAATGCGCGACCACAATAAACGACCTGCGCGCATTTTGGCGATTTCCATGTAGAAATTCATGGAAACGCCCCAGAAAAAGCTTAAACGTGGAGCAAATTGGTCAATATCCAAACCTGCGGCAATCGCGGTACGGATATATTCTTTACCATCTGCCAAAGTGTAAGCCAATTCCAACGCTGCGTTAGCGCCCGCTTCTTGAATGTGGTAACCCGAAATAGAAATGGTGTTAAATTTCGGCATATGCTCAGACGCATAAGCAATGATGTCGCCAATAATTTTCATTGAAGGCGCAGGTGGATAAATATAAGTATTACGCACCATAAACTCTTTCAAAATATCGTTTTGAATCGTGCCTGCCAGTTTATCTTGGCCAACGCCTTGCTCTTCAGCCGCAACGATATAACCCGCTAAAACAGGTAATACCGCGCCGTTCATGGTCATAGAAACCGACACTTTATCCAATGGAATACCATCAAATAACACTTTCATGTCTTCGACAGAATCAATCGCAACACCCGCTTTACCGACGTCGCCCGATACACGCGGGTGATCGGAGTCATAACCACGGTGGGTTGCCAAGTCAAACGCAACCGATACACCTTGACCACCTGCAGCAAGCGCTTTGCGGTAGAAAGCGTTAGACTCTTCAGCGGTTGAGAAACCTGCGTACTGACGAATTGTCCATGGACGACCAGCGTACATGGTAGTTTGTGGGCCACGAATAAACGGCTCAATACCTGGCATGGTATTGGTATAAGGCAAATTTTTAATATCTTCAGCGGTATATAACGCTTTAATATCAATGCCTTCTGGCGTATGCCAGACTAAATCATCAAGCGATTGACCCGCTTTCGACAATTGCTTTTCAGTTTTCGCTTTCCACTCATCAAACGTAGCTTGCTTAGGATTATATTCACTCATAACAATCAAATACCTTAGTGATTATCGTCTTGTGGTTGATTTAATTCGATTAATACGCCGTCACACGATTTCGGGTGGATAAAAATTACACGGCAATTATGCGCACCAATCGTCGGCGCCTCAGACAAAAATTGATAGCCTTTTTCTCTTAAACGAGCCACATCCGCATCAATATCATCAGAACGGAAGCAAAGATGATGCAAACCACCGCCTTTTTTTTCCAAATATGCTGCCACCGGACCTTCGCCGCGTAATGGGTGAATTAATTCAATACTGGTTTCTGGCAACGGAAAAAAAGCGGTTGTAGTTTTAGCGTCTTCAACATCTTCCGTGCCTTTAAAAGGCAAACCAAAGTCATCAAGAAAGCGTTTAATTGCTTTTTCTAAATCTGGCACGGCTATAGCGATATGGTCCAAGGCGACAATCATGCTAACTCTCTCTAAGTCACAAACAATAAAGTTGCGGATAGTATCACGAAACAAGCGTGCAAGAAAGTTAAGCGTTGTTGTGTTAAGCTTTAAATCCATTCAATGCACAAGGCTGATTTATGCGTATTACCTTGCTACTTATAAGCTTATTGTTGAACAGTTTTTTGGCTCATGCCAGCGGCTCTTTAGTGGTGATGCAATACCACAATGTTAGCGATAGCACACCCCGTTCGACCAGCATTACACTGGAAGAATTAAAGCAGCATATCACCTGGCTACGCAACAATCACTTTCAAATCAAACCGCTTGATGTTGCGCTCAACGAAGTAAAACAAGGTAAATATTCTGACAAGGATTTTGTCGTAAGCCTAAGCTTTGATGACTCGCATGTTTCTGTCTGCACCACCGCCTGGCCTTATCTGCGCGATGAAAAAATTCCTTTCACTATTTTTATCAATAGCGGCCCTATTCAGAAAAAATACGGCAGCCAGTGCAACATAGAACAACTTAAAGCCATGGCTGATAGCGGCTTAGTGATTATCGGCAATCATGGTAAAGACCATATTCACATGGCAACACAATCAAACTATGCAA
>CAZMQC010000082.1:0-4745 GCA_964568295.1 uncultured Spongiibacteraceae bacterium
TTGGTCGAAACACGCCCCAATACTTTGTTGCGATGTGGAAAACGGCCAAACTTCTCAATGATTTTATGGTGTTGCACCGCCATTTTATATGATTTTTCACACAATTCTTTTTCAGCCGAGCTGCCAACATTAGCAAGCAATTGGCGATACAACTCAACGCCTTCTTCTTGGATACGCAGGCTTTCGCTATGTTGATAAGGCATGTATAAAAAGACTTTTTCAAAACTTTTTAACGGTTGATTATGGCCAAACTCCACACCATCACGTGCTAGCGACAAGGCTTTTTCATCATACAAAAACGCATTGGCCGTGCCACGAAAGATATGACGCGGAAATTGATCTAAAACCAAGACAAACGCTAATCGGCCGTGTGGAGTTAGCTCCCAAGCATCCAATTCACCGCGACTTCCCGCTAACAAAGTCATGGTAAATTTTTTCTTAACCGCAACATCAAACGTTTCATCGGCGGCAAACCAGTTTTTTTGATGCGCCGCATCTGGCATCGCATCAACTAGTTCACCAAACCAAAAATCTAAAACCGTATCAAAGTGCATTCAAATACCTTACTTCCATTGATTTATTGGTTACAAGCCCGCCATTTTACGGTATTGTGTAAACACTTTTAGGTTGTACCAATAATATTCTAATAATAAAACATGCCACCCAAATCTATAAAATCATTTTTTCTTATTCTCATTGCCCAATCGATCGCTATTTGGGGCAGCTCGCTCACCGCTTTTGGGTTAGGTATCTGGCTATATGAGCAAGTCGGCTCGGTCACTATATATGCTTTAATCGCTTTCGCCAATGCTCTACCGATTGTTTTACTCAGTCCCTTTGCAGGAACCGTAGTCGATCGCTTCAATCGTAAAAAAGTTATTCTTGCCTCGCAAGCTGCTTCTACGCTAGTTGTGCTGTTGTTAACGTATCTTTTTTGGCAAGATTCGCTTTCGCCGTGGCATATTATCGCACTCATTGCGCTGAACTCTTTATTTGTTGCCTTTGTACTACCTGCTGTTTCCGCAACCGTGCCTTTAATGGTGCCTAAAAACCAGCTCACGCGTGCCAATGGCATGATTGCCTTGGCATTTGGCCTAATTCAATTAACCTCACCTGCCATCGCTGGTAGTGCTTATCACCATTTTGGCTTGAAACCAATTTTATTATTCAACCTCTGCACCTTTCTGCTTGGCTTTGCCGCCATCATTATTACTTACATTCCGCAACCGCACACCGAAGTGCAGAAAGGTGAAAAGCTCACCGAGTCTTTACGCCTTGGGTTTAACTTTATTATTCAGTCTAAGTGCATAAGCTATAACATTATTTTTTACTCTCTAGTAGCCGCCATTTTGATTTCCATGAGTATCATGGTACAACCTATGCTGCTTGCGCTCACCGATGCACAAACCATGGGAGCTATCATGTCATTTGCGGGTAGTGGGCTTATTGCAGGTAGTTTATTTATGATTTTGCTGAAAGATGTGCAAAAGCATATGCCGATTGTACTAATAGCCGCTTTTATCGCGGGTCTAGCTTGTTTTTTAACGCCTATCGCTACCACCCCATGGGTGATTACGCTCGGCGGCTTTATCTTAATGTGTAGCTATCCTTTATTTGAAACCAATAACCGCGCTATTTTGCAACGCAAAATTGACCCTGCCATGTTAGGGCGTGTTATCGGTTGGCGTAATTTTTTCTTAGGTATTACTCAAGCTATTTTATTAATCAGCGCAGGCTTATTGGCCGACCGCATTGTCGAGCCGGGTATGCAAATAAACGGTACGCTAACGCCTTTCTTCTCAGAGCTTTATGGTGTGGGTAAAGGGCGCGGCATTGCCGTATGCTTATCATTATTAGGCGTTGGCATTATGCTAGTGGCAATTATCGCTTATTTAACGCCCTCTATCCGCAATATGGATGATTTAATGCTGGATCATGAAGAACCTGATGACGATGGACACGATGGCTTGGAGCCATGGGTACAACTTGCTGGCAAAGCTGAAAAAGCCTCGGACGCGCAGGAGTTTCGGCATTATGATAAGCAGCCATTAACCGTTCCAACTCAGTAAACTTATGCGTATGTTGACTAAACATCAGTCGAATATACAAGCCCCTCAGATCATTGCCATTTTAGCTTTAACGGCTGTTATTATTGTCGTTGTGGTTTTATTATTTGCCAACAAGCCGCAAACACCGGTTAGCCAAAGTAACACCGCCCCCATGCAGGTTTATAGCTTAACCGTGCAAAACAATACCCAACCGTTCCACTTTCACGCGCGCGGCATGGTGCAGGCTGCAACTCAGCTAACCCTAATTGCCCAAACTTCAGGCGCGATTGATTTTGTTGCTGAACAATTTGCCGTGGGCAAACGCTTTAAAAAAGGGGATTTGCTGCTGCGTATTAATCCTCGCTTTGCCGAACTGGAATTAGAAAAAGCCCAAGTTCAACTTGCGCAAGCCAAACTGAACGCTATAGAGCTAGAAGCTAATTTAAAGGCTCGAAAAACCCATGCTGCGCAATCCGAATTAGCACAAGGCAAGCCACAACTTGCACTAGCCCATGCGCACGTTAACGCCGCCCAAGCTGCGGTAAACCTAGCCAAACAACAATTGCAGCAAAGCCAAGTATTCGCGCCATTCGATGGGCAAGTGCTGAGCAGCCAAGTGCAGCCACATCAGCAGGTTTTAGCGGGCACGCCGCTTGGACAAATTTTTGCCGACGATCATTTACAAGTGCGCTTTGCCTTTTCACCAGAGCAACTTAACTTTATTCAACTGCCCGATGAGCAGCATCAAGGCGCAAAAATCTTGTTGCACCTACCACACACGCAGCAAACCATCGAAGGACGCATCATTGGCTCCGAAGCCCATATCGCCAGTAACCGCTTACTTTACTTAATCGCCGAATTTAAACAAAACACAGAAAACCCATTACTTCTTGGGCAGCTAGCCGATCTAACTATTATCAGCAAAGCTATTAATGCTATTACTATTCCGCCTAGCGCTCTTCGTTCCAACAATACGGTCTGGCTGCTAGATGAACAGCAACGGCTACGCATACAAGCCGTGACTGTTCTCTTACGCAATCAAGACAATGTATTAATCGAAACGGGCTTAAAGCAAGGCGATAAGTTGATTACTAGTCATCTTGCCCATATTATCGAAGAGATGCCATTGCACGATTTGGGCACTGCGCCTCGCAAGGATTTATAGGCATGGACAAGCTGGTTGCTTGGTTTGCGCGCAATACCGTTGCCGCCAATATGCTGATGTTCGGCATTGTTGCCATTGGCTTATTGGTTCTACAAAAAACACCGAAAGAAATTTTACCACCGCTAGAACCGGAAAAAATTAGCATTACGGCGCAACTAAACAACGCTAGCCTTGCACAAGTGGAGCAGCAACTCTGCGCTCCTATCGAGAAAGCTTTAGCGCACTTAGATAATATTC
Source organism: uncultured Spongiibacteraceae bacterium (assembly GCA_964568295.1). Taxonomy (GTDB): domain Bacteria; phylum Pseudomonadota; class Gammaproteobacteria; order Pseudomonadales; family DT-91; genus DATCSZ01. Next base: position 3,451 of record CAZMQC010000082.1, read on the forward strand.
AACAAATACGCGCAACCGCTAGCCACGGCGCATGTCTGCTTATTTTAGATTTAGCTTTCAACAGCGATGTAAACGCCACGCTTAATCAAGTGGATGAGTTAATGCGCTTAATTCCGCTACCGCCTGAAGCGCAACCACCCATCGTGCAACGCAGCTTACTAGACGTGATGGTCGCAAGAATTGCACTAACGGGCGATGCTTCGTACCAAACTTTGGTCGAACTAGCTGAGCAAGTTCAAGCCGATTTAACCGCGCTCGGTTTAAGCAAAGTGATTTTACGCGACCAAATTGAAAATCCAGTCAATATTGTGGTATCGGAAGCAAAACTACAGCAATTTCAATTGAGTTTCGCCGAACTCGCGCAAGCTTTAGCCAATAACAGCCGTGCTATTGCCGTCGGTGCGCTGCAAAGTGATGCAGCACGAGCGACCATTACGCTCAATAACACCCAGCCATCGGCGCAAGCTTTAGCCGAGCAGCCTATTCGCAGTTTTCCAGACGGCAGTCGAATTATCTTAGCGGATGTTGCCGAAATTCATTACCAAACGGCCGACCAACAATTAAAAAATCGCGTGAACGGCAAGCCCGCCGTTTCTATCAGCATTTATCAAGATAATAAGCACGATATCACCGCCATCACCGATATTATCTACAGCTATATAGAGCAACGCGCTTTACCCGATGGTGTGCAACTGTTAATGCTGCAAGATAATTCGCGCTTCTTTAAAGACCGTATGCAAATGCTCAAAGGTAATGCTATTTCAGGTCTTATCTTAGTATTTCTGGTGTTATTCCTGTTTTTACGCACCCGCTTGGCATTTTGGGTAACCGCAGGCATTCCCATGGCTTTCTTGGGCGGCTTTATTGTTCTGTACCTTGCCGACGGCTCAATTAATATGGTTTCCACCTTTGGCATTTTGGTGGTTTTAGGCATTGTTACTGACGACGCGGTTATTATCGGTGAAAATATTCACCGCCATCTCAATATGGGTAAAACAGGCTTACAGGCCGCAATTGATGGCACCAATGAAATGGTTTTACCAGTATTTATCGCTGTTTTGACCACAGCAATTACTTTTCTGCCGCTCGCTTTTTTACCCGGTATTGAAGGCCAAGTTTTAAGCCAAGTGCCTTTAATCGTGGTCGCTATTTTGATTTTTTCTTTAATTGAATGTTTTTTTGTTCTGCCTGCGCATCTATCGCACATCAAAGCCAGTCAACGCGGTGAGAAAATCGGCTTGCAAACCATCGAACGCATCAATCAATGGATTTTTAGCGCTTATCAACGCCTGTTA
>CAZMQC010000082.1:4845-6889 GCA_964568295.1 uncultured Spongiibacteraceae bacterium
AACGAAAATAGCGGCATTATCTTTATGAATCTAGCCGCAACTCAGCAGCGTCAAATTTCTGGCGAGCAATTAATGCAACAATGGCGCTCACGCACCGGCTCGATTGCCGAGGCAAGTCACCTAAACTTTTCTGCAAACATTGGCGACTTTCAAGCCAATCAAATCCGCATCGACTTAACTGCCAACGATATTGAGCAGCTCACCGCAGCCAGTTCCAGCCTAAAATTAGCTTTGCAAACCGCTAGCGGCGTGCATCAAGTCAGGGATTCTTTACTGAATGCTCAACAAGATATTCAAATTCAGTTGAACGATACCGCGTTTGAATTAGGTCTAAACCAAGAACTAATAGCCACACAGGTTAAAGCCGCTTTTTCAGGTGTCAAATTACCGCCTTTAGTACAAAACCATCGTATTATTCCTGTTCAACTCAGTCTGGCTGAAAATGAGCGCAATTCCTTATGGCACTTAGAAAATCTACCTATTCGTTTATTAGACGGTAGTATCGTGCCGTTATTCACGCTTGCAACCTTGCAGAGCCAATCAAGCGCTAATCAAGCTACCCGCATCAATGGTCAACGCATTGTTAGCTTATACGTTGAGTTCGACCCAAGCAGCATCGCGCGTAGCGATTTAAACCGCTTTGTTGCGCAGCAATTACTGCCGCAGCTGCAACAACAATATCCGCATGTAACCCTAACTGACATTGACGACAATCGCATGGAAAGCATTTTAAAAGAGCGTATGTGGTTAGGCTTTAGCGTTGCCTTATTGGTTATGTATGTGATTATGGCGATGCTGTTTGCCTCTTACTTACAACCTTTGCTGATTTTAACTGCAGTACCTTTTGGCTTGGTCGGTGCTATTTTGGGGCATGTGTTACTGGGTATCGAATTAACTTACCTATCGTTAGCCGGCATGATTGCGGTCAGTGGGATTGTAATTAACGATGAAGTGGTGATGCTGCATTACGCTAATGAGCGCATGAAAGAGGGCAAATCCTTATATCAGGCGATTAGCACAGCGGGCGTTGATCGTTTTCTCGCAGTATTTTTAACTAGCGCCACTACATTCTTTGGCTTATTACCCATCATGGCGGAAACTAGCTTTGAGACACAATTTTTAATCCCATTGGCCGTGTCTATCGCTTTTGGTGTGATGTTTTCAACCTTGGTGACGCTGATTTTCCTGCCTTGTTTGCACTTGGTTTGCGATGATATTCATCGCTGGTTTAGCCAAGCCTTTTTAACCAAGAAAACCACTTAGTGCTTTTCCAGTACTCTTAGCTCAACCGCTAAACGCACGGTTAACCGATTAAGTTGCGCCAAGCGTTCACGCCCTTGTTGTCCTGCTTTAAACCAATGCGGCGTCATAAGCGCAAGCTGTTGAATATGTAAATTGTTATCTAAATAAAACGACTGCTCTAACGCGTGTACGTCTAAGGTTGTAAAACCATCTGGATCGGGTTTTTCGGTTCTAATTTTTTCCAATAACTGAGGATATAATTGCTCGCGCAGTTCGATTAAATGCTGGGCGGTTGGATCAACCATCAGCAACTTACCCTGCGGCTTTAAAGCGCGGTAAAATTCTGGATAGATGGGAAAACCAAACAAACAGAAAATAAAGTCCAAACTGGCATCAGGCACTGGCAAATTGGCGTTACTACCCACGATCCACGTTATGTTTTTATTAGCTTTGCTGGCTGCTTGAATTGCCCATTTAGAAATATCAACGCCAGCCAGTTGCAACGACAACGCGCATGAACTTGCCAACGCATTAAGATAATAACCCTCGCCACAGCCCGCGTCTAAACAAGTAACTACATCGATTTTAGCATACTGCTCAACGGCATTCGTTAGCTGTTGCGCAATGGGCTGATAATGCCCAAGTTGTAAAAACTCGCGCCGCGCAATAACCATTTCCTTACTATCGCCCGGATCTTTACTGTTTTTATGCTGCACGGGCAACAGATTAACATAGCCCTGCTTGGCTATATCAAAGCTATGATTGGAAGGACAAAGCCAACAATTGCCCTGTCTTTGTAACG
>CAZMQC010000083.1:0-6787 GCA_964568295.1 uncultured Spongiibacteraceae bacterium
AACTTATCCATTTTTACGCCCGCGCCGTCGTCGAACATAATGCCTAAATTATAGGCTGCATCGGCGTCGCCTTGTCTTGCCGCTTTTTCATACCAAAACGCGGCTTGGGCTAAATCTTGTTTTACCCCTTCGCCTACATCATAAGCACTCGCTAAGCTAAATTGCGCAGCGGCTAAACCCTGCTCGGCGGCTTTTTGATACCACTGGAAAGCTTGTTCGGTGCTTTGCTCAATGCCCATGCCTTCTTGATAAAATTGGGCAAGCATAAACTGTGCTTGCGCTTGACCTTGCTCGGCTAAAACTTGAGCAAGTTGCAATTCTTGGGCGCTGTTGGCAAGTGCCCATTCGGCGCTTATTAAAAGACTGGCTGCAAAAAGAATATTTTTAATCATGTTACTTAGACTATTGTCGCTAGAAAAGTTGCGCTATGGTATAACAAAGCATTATTAATCGCCAAAATCATTACAATAAAAAGGCTTGTTATGAATGTGTTTTTGACTGGAGCAACAGGGTTAGTTGGCGCGCATACCGCGTTGGAATTATTGAAAAACGGCCATCATGTGCGGATGTTGGTTCGCAATCGCGGTGTTGCGGAACGTTGGTTTGCCAAATACGGCTTAACCGATTTGGATTTTATCGAAGGCGATATGCTAGATAGTGCGGTGGTTGAGCGGGGTATGCAGGGTTGCGATACCGTGGTACATGCGGCGGCGGTGATTGATTTAGATGCCCGAAACAAAGACGCAACCCAGAGTAAAAACGTGCAGGGCGTGGATAATGTGATTGGTCAGGCTTGCCGCGCGGGTATTAGCAAAATTTTGTACATTTCTAGTATCAGTGCGATTTTTAACGCGAAACTTACCGAACTTGATGAAAATCAGCCTGTGTCAGTTAACCGTGACCCGTATTCTCGTTCTAAAGCCTTATGTGAGCAAAAGGTGCGTGATCTACAGGCGCAGGGCTACCCGATCATTATTACCTATCCATCGGGCATTTTTGGTCCTGATGATCCTAAGATGTCGCAGAGTAATGAAGGGCTGATGCTGTTGTTCCGAGATTTTATTCCCCACACCAGTTCGGGTATGCAGTTTATTGATGTGCGTGATTTGGCTAAGGCTAATCGTTTATTGTTGGAAGTATCGTTGAGTGAGGATAAAACGCAGGAACGCTATATGTTTGGCGGGCATTTTCTAACTTGGCGTGAATTTTCGCGTAGTTTGCAAAACCTCAATATCAAGAAAATTCGTACCATTATTGTGCCAGGTGTTGTCTTTAGGGTGTTAGGGTTTGCGCTTGATGGTTTGCGTAAGTTTGTACCGATTAATTACCCCATTACTTATGAGTCCGCGCTCATCGTGACGCAAATGCCGCCGTGCAACTCGCAAAAGCTGTTAGCCAAAACCGGTATGCAATTTACTCCCGCCGAACAAACGCTGAAAGATACGATTGAGTGGCTGTATCAGGAAAAACATTTATAGAGCAGTTTCTAATTCTGTAACACCGCTGGCAATCACCTCGCCTTGTTGCCACAGCCGCCATTCGCCTTTTTGGTAAATATGCCATTGTTCATCGCTGGTCAATGGCTCCGTTGCAATAATGCTTACCACATCATTGGGCGTGGTAACGGCGCTAAAATCAACCGTGACATCGGCGTCTTTTAGCTGCGCAGCACCAAACGGCGCGCGACGAGTAATACTGGATAATTTGCTACCGCAAAAGGTAAATAAAAAATCACCGTTGCTCAGTAAACAGTTAAATACGCCTTGCGAATTATAGTGTTTTGCCAATTCGGTTAGTGCGGGTACAAGCTCTTCTGGCGTTGCGTCGCGGCTACAATTAGCGTGGATATAGTTAAGCATATCGCAAAAAATTGCTTCGCTATCGGTATCACCAACCGTTTCAAAAGGGCCTGAACGGGCTGAAAAATGAGGTAATTGCCCGTTATGCGCAAATACCCAATAACGCCCCCAAAGTTCGCGCACGAAAGGGTGGGTGTTGGCGAGTTTGATTTCGCCAACATTGGCTTGGCGAATATGACAAATAGCGGTTCTACTTTTGATTGGGTAATTTTGCACCAGTTGCGCGAGGGGCGAACTTGCGCTCGGTTCCGGATCATGGAATAAACGCACGCCTTTGCCTTCGTAAAAGGCAACGCCCCAGCCGTCTTTGTGCGGCCCAGTATTGCCACCGCGCTGGGTTAGGCCGGTAAAGCTAAAACATAAATCGGTAGGGGTGTTGGCGCTCATGCCAAGTAATTCACACATAGTCCTAGAATCGCTCGTAGAGGTTATTGGCAAAGGATATACGAAATAGGCGAGCTAGCAAAGCAGCAAGGTCAGTTGCTCAAACAGTAGCCAAGGCGATGCTTTGCTTAATCCTTTTAGGCTTTGGTCAATTTGCTGCGCCATTAACAGCGCTTGTTGGATTTTGGCTAGATTTAAGCGCTTTACCGCCTGGCCGTATAGCGCTTGGCGCATCGGGAAAATACGTTCTTGATTATAAGCCTGTGTAAGTGGCGTGCCTTGTTGTTGGGCAATTTGTAGTCGATAAACGGTGCGCAATTCGCGCGCAATAGCGTTCAGCAGCAAAATGGCATCTTGCCCTTCATCGCGCAAGCCGTACAAGGTGCGTAAGGCATGGGTGCTATCGCCTTGTAAGCAGCGATCCACATAATTAAACACAGTATAGCGACTGGCATTGCTTATCGACTGCATCATCGTTTCTAAGGTAACGCGCTGCCCATCAGAAACAAGATATAGCTTTTCAATTTCTTGTTGAGTGGCCAGTAAATTGCCTTCGGTATTATCGGCTAGATATTCAATCGCATCGCGATCCACTTGTAGTTTAAAGCGTTGTAGGCGTCCGGCTATCCATGGCGATAATTTACTGCGTTCAATCGGCCAGATAGTGATTGTGCCGCCTTGGGTATCCAACGTTTTGAATAGCTTGCTTTTGTTTACGCCGCTTTCAAGGCGCGGCATGGTAATGATGATCAGCGTATCTGCGTTGCTGTTAGTGATTAATTCAGTCACCGCATCGCTATCGGCGGCTAAAAATTTGCCTTGGCGAAAATGGAGTTCAATGATTTTCTTTTCGGCAAATAACGATAGGCTGTTGGCGTTAAGTAAAACATCTTGCCAAGCGAAACGTGTTTCAATTTGATAGCTATCGCGTTCGGTAAAGCCTTGTTCGCGTGCTTTTTTACGAATGGCGGCAAGGCTTTCTTGTACTAATAGCGTTTCATCGCCGCTGATAAAGTACAAAGGCAGCAGCGAGTTTTGTAGATGGCTCTCAAGCTGGGCAGCATCAATCTTCATCGCAATCACAATTGGGCGGGTTGTTGATCAAATAAGCCAGTTTTTGTAGCGCTTGTTGGGCGAGTTGGCGGCGCAATTCTTGTAAAATGGTTTCACGCTCAATCGCCTTGCTATTAAGCTGATCTTTATCATCTTGAAACAGCGCTTGGCGCTTTAAGCTAATGGCTTGGTACTCAACGGTTTGGTTGGTAATGATTAAATCCACCGATAAACTAAGCCAATATTCGTTTTTACTGTAATCATGACTGGTGCTAGCGCGCCATTGTTCGGTTTGCTCGTTTTGTAGGCGAACCGACCAAGGCGCTTGTGGATCAATCGCAATCTTTTGGCTAATGGCAAGTTGCTCTAGCTCCAGCGCAACGCCGCTATAACGCTGCTTGGTGTTTTCAAGCGCAAAACGTTCAATCGGCTCGATATTAGCCGCCGCAGAGCCGCGCAAATGAAAGCCGCAGCTCGTTAGCAGGCTGCACAACATCATGCACGCAAGCAGCGCCGCGAGTGGGTTGTGCTTATGAGCGAGAGAGTTTTTCATTAGTTTGCCACGATATTCAATAACTTATTCGGCACCCAAATCACTTTGCGCACCGTTTTGCCTTCAATATGCGTTTGCACATTTTCCAGCGCTTGCGCTAACGGTAAAACCTCGTCTTGGCTGGCGTTGATGGCAACATCAAGCTTACCGCGCAATTTACCATTAACTTGTACCACCACTTCAATATGGCTTTTCACTAAAGCGCTTTCATCAATGCTTGGCCAAGGCGCGTCAATAACGGCTTCTTGATAACCATAAGCCTGCCATAGTGTATGGCAAATATGCGGTGTAATCGGCGCGAGCAATAAGATAGCGGTAGTTAACGCTTCGCGTTCAACAGCCAATGCTTGCGGGCTACGATCGGGCAATTTACCTAACTCGTTGCATAGCTCCATGACCGCTGCAATCGCGATGTTATAAGCATAGCGTTTGTCGCAAGCCTCGGTAACGCGGGCAATGGTTTCGTGCGTTTTGCGGCGTACTGTTTTTTGCTCATCGCTGAGATTATTAGTGTCTAAGCTTGGTACATCACCCGATTGCAAGTGAATGTAGTTTAAGCGCCAGAAACGACGCAAGAACCGATTTGCGCCTTCGACAGCAGCATCCGACCATTCCAACGACTGATCCGGTGGCGCAGCGAACATCATAAACAAACGCACGGTATCAGCGCCAAACTGGTCAATCATTTGCTGCGGATCGGTACCGTTGTTTTTGGATTTGGACATTTTTTCAATGCCGCCCACGGTGACAGTTTGTCCGTCTGCATTTAATACAGCACCCGTAATATGACCTTTATCGTTACGGGTCACGGTTACTTCCGCAGGCGAGAAGTAGATTTTACGTCCGCTGTCTTCTTCACGGTAGTACGTTTCTGCAACCACCATGCCTTGGGTTAATAGGCGTTTGAACGGCTCGTCGGAGTTGACTAAGCCCGCATCACGCATCAATTTATGGAAAAAACGCGCATACAATAAATGCATAATCGCGTGTTCGATACCGCCAATATATTGATCCACTGGCAGCCAATAATTAGCAGCATCAGGATCTAACATACCTTCGTTATATTGCGGCGAGCAGAAACGCGCGTAATACCATGACGACTCCATAAAGGTATCAAAGGTATCGGTTTCGCGTAAAACGTCTTGCCCATTGAGGCTATCTTTAGCCCAGTTTTTATCGCTTTTAATCGGCGAATTAACACCGTCCATCACCACGTCTTCGGGCAATAAAATCGGCAATTTATCAGCAGGTACAGGAATTTCGCCGCCGTCAGGCAAGTTGAATATCGGGATCGGCGCACCCCAATAACGTTGGCGCGAAACGCCCCAGTCGCGTAGGCGGTAGTTCACTTTGCGTTGCGCTTTATCGCCTAAGTGCTTAGCAATTGCATCAAAGGCTTGCTCAGAATTTAAACCATCAAAAACGCCGCTGTTAACCAAAATACCTTTTTCAGTAAATGCCTCTTCTTGAACATTGATCTCGCTGTTATCGGCAGGGCGAATCACTTGTTTAATCGGTAAGTTGTATTGTTTGGCAAAATCAAAGTCGCGCTCATCATGCGCAGGCACCGACATAACCGCGCCAGAACCGTAGCTCATGAGCACAAAGTTGGCGGTCCAAACTGGTACTTGTTCGCCAGAAACTGGGTGTTTAGCATAAACGCCAGTAAACAAACCTTCTTTCGGCATGGTTGCCATATCGGCTTCGGCAACTTTGATATTTTTTTGCTTTTCAATAAACGCTTGAAGCTCAGGGTTGCTGGCTGCGGCTTGTTTGGCTAGCGGGTGTTCAGCCGCAACTGCTACATAGCTAACGCCCATTAAGGTATCAGGGCGGGTGGTGAAAACGGTCAAGTCGCCATAACCGTCCACATTGAAATTTAATTCCAAACCTTCGCTACGACCAATCCAGTTGCGCTGCATGGTTTTAACTTGCTCAGGCCAACCGTCTAATTTATCCAGATCGTTTAATAGCTGTTCCGCGTAATCAGTGATTTTAATAAACCATTGTGGAATTTCTTTGCGCTCAATGAGTGCGCCTGAACGCCAGCCGCGCCCGTCAATCACTTGCTCGTTGGCTAGAACCGTTTGATCCACAGGGTCCCAGTTAACCGTCGCCATTTTTTTATACACCAAGCCTTTCTCGTACAGCTTGGTAAAAAACCATTGTTCCCAACGATAATAATTTGGCTGGCAAGTCGCCAATTCGCGTGACCAATCGTAAGCAAAACCTAAGCTGTTAAGCTGTTTTTTCATGTATTCGATATTGCTATAGGTCCAAGCCGCAGGCGCCGTTTTGTTTTGAATAGCGGCGTTTTCAGCCGGTAAACCAAACGCGTCCCACCCCATGGGCTGCATGACGTTTTTGCCTTGCATACGTTGAAAGCGTGAGATGACATCGGCAATGGTGTAATTGCGCACGTGCCCCATGTGCAGCTTGCCGCTAGGGTAGGGGAACATCGCTAAGCAATAGAATTTTTCCTTGCTTTTATCTTCGGTGACTTCAAAAGAGCGGTTGTCTTGCCAAAATTGTTGCGCGGATTGTTCAATGCTAGCGGGCGTGTATTGTTCTTGTATCATGATGGTTTGTTTCGCAAACGAGAGTAGAGAGTAAAAAAGATGACTATTATAAAGCTAAAAATCACCACGGGAAGTGTGCCGTATTGCATAACGGGTGTTAAACCTTGCATGGCATAAACCTCGCCTTGCAAAATACCTTCCGCAAAACGCGGGATGGCTTGGGTAATATGACCTTGCGGACTAATAATGGCTGTCATGCCATTATTGGTGGCGCGAATTAAATAACGGCCTGTTTCTAAGGCGCGCATTTGAGCCATTTGCAAATGTTGTAATGGACCAATGGACTTACCAAACCACGAGTCATTACTGACGGTAAGCAGCAAATCCGCGCCAACCGCTGAATTGCTGACATAATCAGG
>CAZMQC010000084.1:0-6686 GCA_964568295.1 uncultured Spongiibacteraceae bacterium
GCCAATTACCTTGTTGAAAACTGTGCTGGATTATAACCAAAGAGAGGCTGTGTTTGCTTTACCTTTATAGGTTGAGTAGCGATCTGTAATCAAGGATTTCTTATACAAATAAATAACTTAGATAACAGGCAATATTATTCTTGATTGAATCCCGTTCGTTGGCTAGATTTGACCTAGGATATGGTTGCCGTGTGAGTAAAATTTTAATAAAAGGACAATTTATGAATCAGCAAATACAAATTTTTACTAGTGCAGATGGTCAGGCTCGTTTGGAAGTGACGCTTGATAACAATACCGTTTGGCTAAGTCAAGCGCAGATGGCTGAATTGTTTGACACTCAACGTCCTGCCATTACCAAACACTTAAGCAATATCTACAAGAGTGGAGAGCTTGTTGAGGAGAGCACATGTTCCATTCTGGAACACATGGCTCAGCACGGTCAACGTTATCAAACTAAGTATTACAATCTTGACGCCATTATTTCTGTGGGATACCGAGTCAGCTCTAAGCGTGCGACCCAATTTCGCCAGTGGGCCACCAGTGTACTCAAAGATCATTTGGTGCAGGGCTATACCGTTAATCAGCGCCGCTTAATAGAGCGCGGCGTTGAATTTGAACAGGCTGTGAGTTTGCTAAGCCGTACATTAAGCAATCAGGGGCTAATTTCAAGCGAAGGTGAAGCGGTCGCGGCGGTGATTAGCGATAGCGTTTAAGCTGGCGCTTTACTTCCACCACTAAGATATGCTTTAACCGTCACAATGTCGATTTCGTGTTCGCCTTTGCCTTATAAGACCTTATCAATCATCGCTAAAAGCAGATTTATCACAAATTGAAATCGAACTTTAGACTTGCCTTTAAGTCTATAGAAAACAGTCATTTTAGGTCATTACTAAGTTTTATATTGCGACATAATTGCTCTAACAAGCGTTTCAAAAATTACTTTTCTCACCCTTAATAAGTACTAAATTCTTTCGTATTGGAGTACCAATGCCTGTTAAATTAAATAGTAGTTTACCCACTGGTTTAGAATCTATAAGCAAGGAGCGTCGCCAGTTCGTTTTAGGTACGCTTTCTGCGTTAGCATTTGCAGCTTTACCCTTTCCAAAGCTTGCTCTTGCCCAAGCATTGCGCAATGACATTCCGCAGCTTTCGGGCAAAATATTTAATTTAAGCATTGATTATCAAGCCGTTAATTTTACGGGTAAAAATGCTTTAGCAACGATAGTCAATCAGTCGCTTCCGGCGCCAACATTGTATTGGAAAGAAGGCGAAACTATAACTTTGCGGGTTAAAAACAATTTGAAAGTTGTTAGTGCTATTCATTGGCATGGCATTATATTGCCGTCAGAAATGGACGGAGTACCTGGCCTAAGTTTTGATGGCATTCAACCCGGCGAAACGTTTGAATACCAGTTTACCGTGCAACAAAGTGGTACGTATTGGTATCACAGCCACTCTGGTTTTCAAGAGCAAACAGGGCTATATGGTGCCATTATTATCGAACCTAAAGAAGTCGATCCTGTCGAGTATGATCGTGATTATATTGTGATGTTTTCTGATTGGTCAGATACACCGCCGCATAAAATTTATGCGAATTTAAAAAAACAGTCTCATTATTATAATTATAGCGAACGCACCTTAACTGATCTACGCAAAGACGTTGCTAAACAAGGCCCTATTAACACGCTTAAAGATCGCGCCATGTGGAATGAAATGCGCATGAGTGATCGTGATATTTCTGATGTCACTGGCGCTGCATACACTTACCTGATTAACGGGAATGGGCCTGAAGTGGGCTGGAAAGGTTTATTTAAAGCAGGCGAAAAAGTGCGTTTACGTTTCATTAATGCTGCAGCCATGACAATTTTTGATGTGCGTATCCCTGGATTAAAAATGACGGTGGTAGCAAGTGATGGGCAAAATATACAACCCGTAATCGTTGATGAATTCCGCATGGGCACGGCGGAGACGTATGATGTGCTTGTTGAGCCGGAAGACAGCAAAGCTTATTGTATTTTCGCCCAAAATATTGATCGTTCTGGGTTTGTTATAGGTGAGTTAACCGCCGATTCTGCACTGACTGCTGAAGTGCCCGCAATGGATCCTGCACCTATCTTAGGGCATGAAGATATGGGAATGGCGCATCATGAACACGGTAGCAAACACGGAGAAGCACAAACGACAGCTCATGATCAGCCACATGAGACTCGGGATAACATACATGTCAATACATCTCAGATGAACCAACATGGTGAGCACAATACACATCATGCAGAGCAACACCACGAATTACCCGAACTAGGCTTAGCAGGCTACGGCAGCCATGCTGCCATCGTGCATGCGGCAACGGAATTTGGCCCACATGTCGATATGCGTGCCGAATCCCCTCAAAGCGGCCTACACGATCCGGGTATTGGTTTGCGCGAGAACCACAAACTTTATGGTCGCAAAGCACTCACTTATGCAGACTTAAAAGGCCTCGCTCCAACACGCGACAAACGCCAGCCCAGTCGCGAAATTCAATTGCATTTAACGGGCAATATGCACCGTTATATGTGGTCAATTAATGGTGTTAAATTTAGTGATGCTGAGCCGATCGTGCTGCAATATGGCGAACGCATTCGTTTTACTTTAGTCAATGACACCATGATGACGCATCCCATGCACCTGCATGGACTTTGGAGTGAGCTAGAAACAGGTGATCCCGATTATATTCCGCGTAAGCACACAGTTTTGGTACAACCAGGTTCTAAAATCAGCTATCTAGTAACTGCCAATGCTAAAGGCAATTGGGCATATCACTGCCATTTGCTATACCACATGCATGGTATGTTCGTGACCGTTATTGTTGAATAGGATTAAATATGGAAAAGCAAACGATAATTGGGTTAATGCTCACAACGGTTGTATCATTTTTTGCGCCAACTTATAGCTATGCAGATGATGATCCTTTGCTTGCTTTATTTCAGATTGATGAACTGCATAGCAGTTTTGGTAAAACGCAGGCAACAACATTGGATGCTGACTTTTGGCTAGGCAAAGACTTGCACAAGTTTTGGTTAAAGGCTGAGGGTCAATATGCCAACAGTGATGAAAAAATGCTTGAACTACAAACACTTTATAGTCGAGCAATTAGTGCTTTTTGGGATGTACAGTTTGGCGCGCGTTTTGATATAGAACCTGCTTCGCGCGAATGGTTGGCGATAGGATTGCAAGGCCTTGCTCCATACTATTTTGATGCTGAGATAACCCTATTTGTTGGCAAAAACGAACAGAGCGCTTTACGTGTTGATATCGAGCGCGATTTTTTAATTACCCAAAAGCTTATTCTATCTCCCGAGTTTGAATTTAACTTATATGGTAAAAATGATTCTGATCTAGGTGTTGGTGCAGGATTTTCAGATATGGCAATAGCTTTGCAACTACGTTATGAAATTAAACGCGAGATTGCGCCTTATATCGGTATTGAGTGGCAAAAGCACTTTGGCAACACAGCTAAATACATAAACGCAAAAGGCGATGAAGTTAGCGCACTCACGTTTATTGTTGGGCTGAATGCTTGGTTTTAAAATACTATCACTTGGCAAAGAGTTGCTCGTAACAAGCGATAAGTGATAAGTGTGAAGTTTTCTTCTGATAAAGTAGGCGATTTAACTAGGCAACCAGTGGTAACCACCAAACCAAAGTCAGTAAGCTGGCAAGCAGCACTGGCGGAGTAATAATAAGCCCAATCTTAATATATTGCCCCCAGCTCACCTTATAGCCTTTGCCTGCCAGTACATGCAGCCATAGCAAAGTGGCTAAGCTGCCGATGGGCGTGAATTTAGGGCCAAGATCGTTGCCTATCACGTTGGCATAAATCATTAGCTCTTTGGTGATCGCAGGCACTTGCGCTTGCTCAATCGCTAATACGCCAATCAATGTCGAGGGCAAATTATTCACTGCCGAAGCGGTAACAGCGGCTAAAAATCCTGTGCCTATTGTAGCTAGCAAATTACCTTGTTGCGCTAGCCATTCTAAAATACCCGCGCCGTATTCTGTTAAGCCTGCTTGCCCTAAGCCATAGACCACTAAATACATGCCCAATGAAAACAGCACAATCTGCCAAGGCGCATTACGCATAATATTGCTGACGGGAATAACTTTGTTTGATTTTTGCCCAGTACGCTGCGCTGCTAATAGAAAGATAAAAGCCGCTGCGCCCGCCACAATACAAAACGGAATGTGCCAGTTTGCCAAAATAAAATAAGAGATTAATAAAGTTATCAGTACTGGAAAGGCCAAACGAAATACTTGTTTGTCGATAATGACCGATTGCGGCGTCTCTAAAACACTCACATCGTAAGTGCGCGGAATATCGCGGCCAAAGGCCAGCCAGAGCACCAACAAGGTGCTAACTACTGATGCTAAATATACTGGGAACATCACTAAAGCATATTGATTAAAAGATTGCTCAAAGTAATTGGCGCTAACGATGTTTACCAAGTTAGAAATTACTAGAGGCAAGCTGGCGGTATCGGCGATAAAGCCTGTGGCAATAATAAAGGCGAGCGTGGCTTTGGCAGAAAATTGTAAGCGCAGCAAAATGCCAATCACAATCGGCGTTAAAAGTAGTGCAGCACCGTCGTTGGCAAAAAGTGCAGAAATAACAGCGCCCAGTAATACAATAAGTACGAATAGCCAGTGCCCACGGCCATTTCCCCAGCGAGCAATATGCAAAGCCGCCCAGTTAAAAAAACCGGCTTCATCTAAAATTAGCGAGATAATAATCAGCGCAATAAAGGTAAAGGTGGCATCCCAAACAATATCCCATACGATACCAACATCACTGAGCTGCACTACGCCAGCAGCCAGTGCTAACAAAGCACCTGCTAAAGCACTCCAACCAATGCCTAAGCCCTTGGGCTGCCAAATAACTAATACTAAAGTGGCAATAAAAATACTAAGAGCGAGCATGGTGGGTTACTTTGAAGCCTCAAATTCATCAATTAAAGCAGCCAGCTGGTCAACAAACTTGGTGCTCATATCAGCAATAGCAAGGGTGTAATCATCGTGAAACTGGTTGGCTTGGTTGCGCTCAACATATTCTAAATACTCGCTAGCTTGATCTGCATATTGCTGGTGTAGTTGTTTAAGCTTGTTCAGTAAGTTTTGTTGCTTTGTCATACTGTTACTTTCATTAGAGTTTGGCTTGATTTACACGCTTAGAAACAGCTTCCGCTGATTCAACCGCTTCAGAATAGCGCTGAGTCAAATAATCGCTACGGCCGCGCATTAGCCAAGTAAACTTAACTAACTCTTCGCAGACATCCACTACACGTAAATAATAAGGTGATAAACGCATACGGCCACTTTCATCAAACTCATTGAAAGCTTTTGCCACAGAGGATTGATTAGGGATGGTGCATAAGCGCATCCAACGACCTAAAATTCTTAGCTGATTAACCGTGTTAAAGCTTTGGCTACCGCCGCAAACTTGCATAACCGCTAAGGTTTTTCCCTGTGTAGGACGCATACCGCCTAAGGAGAGTGGCAGCCAATCAATTTGTGCTTTCATAATACCTGTCATAGCGCCATGACGTTCAGGGCTAACCCAAACCATGCCTTCCGCCCACATTGTCGCCTCGCGTAGTGCTTGCACTTTGGGATGCGATTCAGAGCAAGTATCAGGTAAAGGTAAATCGTGCGGATTAAATACTTTAACCTCGCAGCCAAAAAAGCTAAGTAATCGCGCTGATTCTAAGGCTAAAAATCGCGAGTAAGAGCGCTCACGTACCGAACCGTAAAGAATCAAAATGCGCGGTGCATGGCGTTCAGTTTGTGTAGCTGTTAAAGCATTAATATCTATCGGATTAATCAATTTTGGATCAATATTAGGCAAATCATCAAGCGTGCACTCAAAGGGTGAAAAATACTTGTCAAAATGCGCGTAAACTATTTCCCCATCTTCTTTTTGAAAGGATTCAACCGGATTTTCTAATAAGCTAAAAACCGCTTCCGATGGACGACATAATTTTGCGCCTTTATTCGTTACCACAATAGGACGGTTGACTAAAATCGGGTACTGCACCATAAAATCAATCAGCTGCTCATCGCTAAGTTCAGGATTATCCAGTTGCAGTTCTTCATACGGCGTTCCTTTACGGCGTAATAAATCACGCGGAGTTACTCGCATTTGCCGAACCAACTCAATTAATTTTTCGCGCGTATAAGGTGAGGACAGATATTCAATGACTTCAGGATTTTCACCCGAAGCCAACATGATAGCCAATGTATTGCGAGATGTACCGCAGCTTGGATTGTGATAAATGATAGGGCGCATAGTGATTACAGCTTTATCGGTTGGGTAAAGGTTCTTGGTCGAAACAAAGTTCAGGATGTCCCGCGCAACAATCAACGGCTAAAAATTGAATAATTTGCTGTAGATGCGCTAAGTTGGCGCGATAAATAATCGAACGCCCATCGCGTCTAGCATGTACTAAATCGGCGCGCGCCAATACGTTTAAATGTGATGACAAAGTATTGTGCGGCACATCCAATTGGCGAGCGATTTCGCCCGCCGCTAAGCCACAGGGTTCATGTTTTATCAACAATCGAAAAGTTGCTAAACGCGTGTCTTGCGACAACGCAGCAAAGCTTGCTAAGACATCTAATATTTCCATATGTCCAATAATATGGAAATATTA
>CAZMQC010000085.1:0-6662 GCA_964568295.1 uncultured Spongiibacteraceae bacterium
ACTTTTACAATCGGCAAATATTCGCCGTCGCTCGCTGAGAGCTTTGCGCCGCCAAGCGCTAATTCGCCTTTAAAGGAGGGCGTTAAATTAACCGTTTGAGTATTCACCGCTGCATCGCGCATGGTTAAATTTTCTTGTACCGGCGGCGGTTCTTTATCGGGTGTCTCTGGCTTTTCAGGTTTGCGCACATCAACGTTAACATCAATATCGGTACTACCCATTTGAATATCGGCGATTTTGCGCATTTCACTGCTTTTAATATCTAGCTCTTCTTGCTTAATCAGCAACTGCATCACCACCAATAGTAAAGTGGTTATCGCTAAAGCCAATGCTGCACCGCCAAGTAATCGAACCCAGTACATTTATTGCTCCGTTGCCAAGGAAACATGCGTAACACCCGCTTGTTTCGCTGCCTGCATCACAAACGCCACACGCTCGGCGGTGGTATTTTTATCAGCCTGCACCACCACAGCGCCTTTCGGGTTTTCAATATGCAGCTGTTCAATCACACTGCGCACTTGATGGTCTTTTAGCTGTGAACGATTAATCCAAATTTCATTGTTAGCATTAATCGCCACCAGAATTTTTTGGTTTTGCACAAATTCCGCACTATGCGCACTTGGACGTTGCACTTCAATGCCCGGCTCTTTAATAAAAGAAGCCGTCACAATAAAGAAAATCAGCATAATAAACACCACGTCTAACATCGGTGTTAAATCAATTTCAGCGCTGGGTGCTTCTTGTTTGATATTGGAGTTTCTACGCATCATTACTCCAACGCTAAGGCATTACTGAGCTGATGTAATTCGCGCTCTGCGCGACGCGTTAAAAAAGTATTGGCAAACAAGCCTGCCAACGCTGCTACCATGCCTGCCATCGTTGGGATAGTCGCTTTAGAGACACCGCTTGCCATGGCTTTAACATCACCACCGCCGCCAATCGCCATCACTTCAAAAACTTCAATCATGCCCCAAACCGTGCCCAACAAACCAAACAAAGGACATAAAACCACTGCAGTCTGGATTAACGGCATATTGCGTTGCACCGATAATTTCATTTGCGAGATTAACAGTTCACGAATTTGGTGAGCTTGCCATGAATGACGTTCTTGTCGTGCCTGCCATGCGGCAACAACTTGCGCGCGTTCTTTTTGCAAACCGCCAACAAAAAACCAAGTGCGCTCGAAAATCAACGTCCACATCACAAACACCAGTGCTGCGATAAGGTATAAAACCTCACCGCCAGCGTTCATGAATTGACTGACTAACTCAAGCACATTTGCTAAGTTCACGCCTAAGCTTCCTCTTGATGTTGCGCCACAATACCTGCGGCTTGCTCTTCTAAGATATGAATAATGCGCTTACTTTGACTGCTAATTAAGGTGTGGAGCAATACGGTTGGAATCGCCACCACCAAACCTTGTACCGTGGTGACCAAGGCCGATGAAATACCACCCGCCATAGCGGTCGGATCGCCTGCACCGTAAATCGTAATCGCTTGGAAGGTAATAATCATACCCGTAACCGTACCTAACAAACCGAGCAATGGCGCTACCGCAGCAATGATTTTCAATAAGGCTTCGCCGCTTTGCAATGACGGCAACTCTTTAATAATAGCCTCGTTGATTTTTAACTCTAGGGTGTCTAAATCGCTGCCTTTATAAGCTTGCGCAGATTGTAAAACACGGCCTAATGGGTTTTTCTCATTAGCGGTTTTATTACGTAACTGACCATTCACTTTCGCCGTTAGCGCGGTTAAATAAATCATACGCCACAGAGCCAGCAATAAAGCAAACGCACCCAAACCAGTAATCACATAGCCCACTAAGCCGCCTTGGTGCCAACGCTCCATTAGGGTTGGCGATTGAATCAAGGCTGAAAGTAAGCTGCCGCCGGTCGGGCCTGTTGGGTCAATACCAAACTGGCTATAACCGCTCGTGCTATTGGCTGCGTTAGCCGCTGCTTTAACATATTTGCCCGCAGGTTGACGTGCTAATACACGCAAACGACCGTCTTCATAAGCAAGATATTCGCCTTTGTCATTCACCGCATTAAATATGCCAATACGTGTCACGTTTTGTTGGTTAACACCACCTGCAGCTTGGGTTACGTCGGTGGTAAATTGCACCACACGACCTTGTTCCGACATCTCGCGTAACAACTCAAAACGCAACTGTTCAATTTGCTCAATACTCGGCAATTCAACACCGCTGCTACTGGTTTCAATCAACTTTTCTAAAAATGCTTCGCGGTTAGGATACTGAATACTGACCAAGGATTTTTCAATATTGCTACGTGCATCGCCTGCGGTACTGGTGATGTGACCAAACAACTCCGACAAGCTACCCAAACGCTCGCGTAAGCGCTTTTCTGCTTCAGCAAGCGCTTTATCGTTTTGCTCAAATTGCTTTTCTAGTTGAACACTGCGCTGTTCTTCTTTTTTCTGTTGCTGGCGCATATCCGCCAACAAGCGCACTTGTTCATTTTTATCGCGTAAGAACTGTTGTTCGCGCTGGCTGTTTTCCTTTGCCTCAGCAACACGACCTGATTGCATTTTTTGCAAAAGCTCGCCCATGCTCATGGCTTTATCGTTAGCAAAACCCACGGCAGGTAGCAGCAATAACATTAAGCTTAACGTCTTTTTCATGACTTGAACTCCTACTTCTCTGGCGCAGCAACGGGAACGGTTAAAATATCAACGCTGGCTTGACGATTAGCCATGCGTACCCCTTGGCGCACCGCATCGCGGTAATCGGCTTGGCTTAGCTCTTGCCACGTTTTACTTTGCTGGTTCCACATGCCCGTGTGCAGCAAATCTGCTGTTTGGTAAAGCAACGCTAAACGTCCAACGCGTAATACCGTAACATCGCGTGTTTCCCCTGCAATTTCAACCGTACTGGAATAACTATCAATACGGCGGCCGTATTCGTTTTCAATTTTATAAGCTTCTAATACTTGGCGGAATTTTTCAGCCACGCTTAAGTCAGGGCGCTGTAAATTATCGCGTAAGAAATGGATACGTTGTTGGCGTTCTTCTTTATGAAACGGCAAGTCCAAAGCAACAAACTGCTCTAAGGACTCAATCATATCTTCAACCAAGGGCAAAATGCGGCGTTGTACCACGGTTGCGTCCTCAATTGATCTTTCCATCTGCGCCAAACGTTGCTGTTGTTTTTCTAACTGAATTTCAAGTTTGCGATTGTAAACCTGTAAATCTTCTACGATTTTACTGGTCTGGCGATATTCGGCTAATTGCTCTTGCGTTTGATCGGCTAAACCATCAATTTTTTTCTGTGATTGCTGCGCAGCAACGCCTTTTTGCACTGAAGTATCCAAGACTTTATTTAAGTCGTTGGCTTGAATAAATGGCGCACACGCAAACAGCGAGGACAACGCAATCAGCTTAAAATTCATTCGTTTCATAAGACAACCCTGTTATGTTGTTGCTCGTTTTTCCAAAATACAGAAGCGGTAATTATACGGATTGTCGTCCGTTGCCTCAAAGCTTTGCAATTCAATGCGTTGCCAATCTGTCGATTGATACGCAAAAAAAGCATCGCCCTCAGGATCGGCATCCACTTCAGTTAAATAAATCCGCGTCGCTAATGGCATTGATACACGATAAATTTGCTCGCCTCCAATGACCATTATTTCATTGACGCCCGTTTGCAGCGCAATCTGCTTGGCTTGTTCTACCGCCTGCGCTACATCTTGCGCTAACAAAACCCCTTCTGGTAAAGCCAATTCAGTATTGCGACTAACAACAATATTGGTGCGCCCAGGCAACGCTTTACCTATCGACTCAAACGTTTTGCGCCCCATGATAATCGGTTTGCCCATGGTGGTATCGCGAAAATGCTTCAAGTCCGCAGGAAGATGCCATGGTAAACGATTCTCAATACCAATGACACCATTTTTTGCAGCCGCAACCACGAGCGCGATCTCGATTACCTCACTCATACCGCAACCTGCCCAGCAATATGCGGATCAGCCACGTAGTTTTGTAGCTCAAAATCTTCAAAAGTAAAGGCAAATATATCTTTCACCGCAGGATTAATTGCCATGGTCGGCAAGGCTTTTGGCGTACGAGTTAATTGCAGCTCAACTTGTTCAAAATGATTGCTATAAATATGGCAGTCACCGCCTGTCCAAACAAAATCGCCCACTTGCAAGTCGCAAACTTGCGCAACCATCATGGTTAACAAGGCATAGGAGGCAATATTAAACGGTACACCTAAAAACACATCGGCGCTACGTTGGTACAGCTGACAAGATAATTTGCCATCCGCCACATAAAATTGAAACATGGTATGGCAAGGCGGTAACGCCATATCATTCACATACGCTACGTTCCACGCATTGACGATATGACGGCGCGAATCAGGATTTTTCTTAATTTGTTCAATCACTTGGCTAATTTGGTCGATGTGACCGCCATTCGGCGTAGGCCATGAACGCCACTGAAAACCGTAAACAGGGCCTAAATCGCCATTTTCATCTGCCCATTCATTCCAAATTCTGACACCATTGTCTTGTAAATACTTGATATTGGTATCGCCACTTAAAAACCATAACAACTCATGAATAATCGAACGCAAGTGTAATTTTTTGGTGGTTAAACAAGGAAAGCCTTGCGATAAGTCAAAGCGCATTTGATGGGCAAAAACACTGCGCGTACCTGTGCCCGTTCTGTCCTGTTTATCGGTGCCATGTTGCATAATATGGCGCATTAAATCTAAATATTGCTGCATAACTCTTTACCTTACGCCTGTTTTGCTGCGCGTTGATACGACCAAATAAACAGTGCCAAACCGATTAAAATCATGGGCAAGGATAACATTTGCCCACGGGTTAACAAGCCTAAAAAATCGAAGCCAATATGCGCGTCAGGCTCGCGCACAAATTCTGTAATAAAACGGAAGATACCGTAACAGAACAAGAATAATGCCGTAGCACTCCAAGCAGGTCTTGGCTGGCGCGTATAAATAAAGATGATTAAAAACAGCGTC
Source organism: uncultured Spongiibacteraceae bacterium (assembly GCA_964568295.1). GTDB lineage: Bacteria > Pseudomonadota > Gammaproteobacteria > Pseudomonadales > DT-91 > DATCSZ01. The sequence goes on from CAZMQC010000085.1 coordinate 5,009, forward strand.
AAGCCCTCTAAGCCCGCTTGATAAAGCTGCGATGGATGACGCGCCAACGCTTCGGCATCCGCAGGAAAAACCATCGCCCAAGGCAAATCGGTTGGCCTGCCCCACAATTCCTGCCCAATAAAATTACCAATGCGCCCAAAACCCAAGCCCGGCGGCACACAAAGCGCTGCCAAATCACTAATACGCGCCAGCGGCAAGCCGACCTTACGCGCAAATAGAATCACTGCGGTTGATACACCTAAAAAGCCACCGTGAAATGACATACCGCCTTCGTAAATACGGAAAATCCAAAACAGATCTTTCTTCCATTCCTCAAGGCCATAAAACAGGCCATAACCCAAGCGCCCGCCAACAACAATCCCCATCACGATATAAAATAATAAATCGGAAATTTGCTCAGCGGTTAGCGCCAAACGCCCCAATTTAGCTTCACGCAAGGCAATCAAATAACCTGCCATAAAGCCCGACAGATACATCAAGCCATACCAGTGAATTTGAAAAAAGCCCAAATCAAGGGCCACGGGGTCAATGTGAGGATATGCAATCATTAAAACACTCCGCTCGCTTTCAGAATAATCGACGAGCACGGCAATCGCCAATCTTAAAAAAGGCGCATTCTAACACAACTTGGTTTTTGCTTTGACCCTCCAAGCGAGGACTTAGCCTACTAAGTCAAATCATAGTCAGCCAGATTTAACGTTTGCAACTCACTTCTATAACGCGCAGGCAACCAAGGCCATGTAGCAGGAACACCATCAGCATCCAAATACCAGCTATTGCAACCCGAAACCCAAACTGTTGTGGTAAAGGCCGCTTTCATGTTTTCAGTAAACTCGGCAACTATCTCTTTTTTCGGCATCATCGTTTGGCAGCGTCCTTGGCTAATTGCATCAATGCACTGCAAAACGTAATTCACACCAATATCAGCAATATCAATCAAAGACAAATTAGTAATCGGGCTATTCGGGCCGATCAAAAAGAAATAATTGGGAAAACCTGGAATACTCATCGAACGATAAGTACGCACACCCTCCTGCCACACGTCCTCTAATCGCTGCCCATTAACACCAATCGTCTCTTTTACGCCCCACGCATTCGGGTAAAAACCTGTGGCATAAACCAAAACATCTAACGAGTGAATACGACCGTCACAAGTCTTTACACCTTCAGGAACAATACTGTCGATTGACGTTGTGATGACATCCACATGCGGCTTCTGCAGAGCCTTATAGTATGTTTCAGAAACAATCATCCGTTTGCACATAGGCTCATCGGGCGGCAATAACTTTGCTCGCAATGCTGCATCTTTAACTGAGCTCAAATGATGACGACACGCCCAGCCAACAAATTTGCGCCGCCAACCATCATACAAAGCCGCACGTCCGAATTGCTCACCCACCCAATCATAAAATTTGCGTGTCAACCAGCCTAACAATGGCACACGACGTTTCAACCATTGCTGCCAAGGCGCATAGCGCGGATTAGGCGTTGGCATAATCCATTGCGCGGTACGCTGAAACAAGCTTAAATGCGCGACCTGTTCAGATAGCGGCGCAACCATTTGCACGGAAGATGAGCCAGTACCAATCACGCCAACTCGCTTACCAACCAAACTTAAATCGTCCTGCCAATCAGCAGTATGAAAACTCGCGCC
>CAZMQC010000086.1:0-3955 GCA_964568295.1 uncultured Spongiibacteraceae bacterium
GGGTAGTTAGCCATTGAGTAAGCACGTACTACCTCTTCATCAACGGTCGAAACGTTATCGAAGATTTTGAAATGCTCCCAATCACCACGGAATTTTTCAGGAATATCGAAGCTACGATAATCAACGGTGTGCGGAGGACATTCTAATTGAACATAACCACCTGCGCGGAAATTAACTTCTTCACCCGGCGGCAATTCCAACACCAGTTCTTTGATAAAGGTCGCTACGTTGTCGTTAGATTGAACCACCGTCTCCCATTTTTTAACACCAAAGAATTCCGGTTCTACTTCAATTTTCATATCTTGTTTAACGGCAACTTGGCAAGCTAAACGCGCATGATCACGAATTTCGCCTTTGGTAAAATGGCTGGTTTCGGTTGCCAGAATACTACCGCCGCCGTCTAACACATGGCAACGACATTGACCGCAAGTACCTTGACCACCACAAGCAGACGATAAGAAAATGCCTTTACCCGCTAAGGTTTGCAGCAATTTACCACCCGCTGGCACGGTAATCGAACGCTCAGGATCGCCATTAATTTCAATTGTTACATCACCCGTACTCACTAAAAACTTACGGGCGACCAGAATCACCGCTACTAGCGCTAATACCACGCCAGTAAAGGTTCCAATAGCTATTAAAATTTCGCTCATTTTCGCCTCTTACAACTGAATACCAGAGAATGACATAAATCCTAAAGACATCAAACCTACGGTAATAAAGGTTATGCCTAAGCCCTCTAAGCCAGCTGGAATGTCGCTGTACTTCAATTTCTCACGAATGGCAGCTAGCAATGCAATCGCCAATGCCCATGAGAAACCTGAGCCAACACCGTAAACCACACTTTCTGCAAAGTTATAGTCACGCTCTACCATAAACAAGGTGCCACCAAAAATCGCACAGTTAACTGTGATCAACGGCAAGAATATACCCAAGGTTTGGTACAACGCTGGAAAGTACTTATCTAGCAACATTTCCATCACCTGAACCACTGCGGCAATCAAACCGATATAACACAATAAACCTAAGAAGCTAAGATCTAAATCAGGCGAAATCGCACCTTCTTTGAGCAAGTAGTTATATAGCAAGTTGTTTAGAGGCACAGTTACTGTTTGCACCACTACAACCACAATTCCCAACATAATTGCGGTTTCAACTTTTTTAGAAATCGCCAAAAATGTACACATGCCCAAAAAGAAGGCAAGCGCCATGTTCTCAATGAAAACTGCCTTAACGAATAAGCTTAGATAATGTTCCATTAGTGAGCCTCCATCGCTTTAGATTGTGGAGCCATTTTGAAATCAGCTGCTTCATTTTGTTCTGGCTTCCAGGTTCTTAATGCCCAAATAAATAAGCCAATTAAGAAGAACGCCGAAGGAGGTAGCAACAGCAAACCGTTAGGCAAGTACCAACCACCATCATTAATCAACGTCATAATTGGGTAGCCCAATAATGAACCCGAGCCAAACAATTCACGGATTGTACCTAGCGCGATCAACAACACGCCATAGCCTAAGCCATGACCAATACCATCAAAGAATGATGGAATGGGTGGATTTTGCATTGCATACGCTTCCGCACGTCCCATAACAATACAGTTAGTGATGATTAGACCAACGAACACCGAAAGCTTTTTACTTGCATCAAACGCATAAGCTTTCAGAATTTGGTCAATCACGATAACCAACGACGCAATAATAACCACCTGAACAATCATACGAATCGAGCTAGGTGTATGATTTCTTAGTAAAGCTATAAAGAAGTTAGAAAATGCGACCGTGAACGTCAAACCAAGCGTCATAATGATCGAGGTTTCTAACTGCGAAGTGACCGCTAACGCTGAACAAATACCCAAGATCTGTAATGCAATCGGGTTATTGTTAAAAATCGGATTTAATACTATCGATTTAATACTTTGTTTTTTCTCAGCCATGATTAAATCCCCTTATTACGTAGGTTAGCAATAAAAGGGCCAAAGCCTTCTTTGCCTAACCAAAAGTGGACAATGTTATTCACACCGTTACTGGTTAATGTTGCCCCTGCTAAGCCATCAATTCCATATTCATCACCTGCTTCCGCACCGCCCTTAATGAGAGACAGTTTCACGTCTTGCGATTGTGCATCGGCATAAACTTTCTTGCCGGGCCATAAGGCTTTCCATTTTGGGTTATCCACTTCACCACCTAGACCAGGCGTTTCTTTGTGATCGTAGAAACCAAGTCCAACAACCGTATTCAAATCGCCAGCCAATGCAATAAAGCCATACAAAGTACCCCACAAGCCATAACCACGTACCGGCAATACTAAGCTTTGCAATTGACCCGCATCGTTCTTCACCAAATAGACTTTGCTTAAGTTTTCCACTCGACGAACCTTAGCAATATCTTCTTTAGCTGTTAAAGCGCGTGATTGATCTTTCTCTTTTGCAGCATTAATGCCGTTATAAGCCAAAAGATCAACACCGGTTAAGTCTTCACTAAATTGCCCAGTTTGCATATCAACTAGTTTTAGTTCGATACGATCGCGATAAATTTTTTGCACTTCAGATTGCGTCATGCCGTCTTTATATAGACCAGCAATACTTACAATACTGCGTTCGGTATCATAGGCGCGGTTTGCCGTTTGCTTTTCTTTCAAACCGACGGCAACACCCGCAACTAAAATGGAACAAACCAAACACAATACAAAAGCAACCAATAAGGTTTGCCCCATTGTTTCTTTTCTATCAGACATTACGTGCTAACCTCCGTTTGATATTGGCCTGCACAACAAAGTAGTCGATCAAAGGCGCACACAAGTTTGCGAATAAAATTGCCAACATGACGCCTTCAGGGAACGCAGGGTTAACCACACGAATCACAATCGCCATAAAGCCAATTAAGAAACCAAAAATCCACTTGCCAGTATCGGTCATTGCCGCAGACACGGGGTCTGTTGCCATGAACACCATACCAAAAGCAAAACCACCTAAAACGAAGTGCCAGTAAAACGGCAAGCCAAACATAGGGTTGGTTTCTGAACCAATCACATTAAACAACAAACTGGTTGCAACCATACCTAAGGTCATCGCCAACATGATGCGCCATGAAGCAATTTTGGTCCAAAGCAATAACGCGCCACCCAATAGGATAGCCAAGGTTGAAACTTCACCGATACTGCCTTGCATACTACCGATAAACGCATCCAACCAAGTCAAACTGCCTTGCACCGCCTGTAAGCCACCTTCGTTAGCCAAACCTAATGCGGTTGCACCACTAAAGCCGTCGACCGCTGTCCATACTGCATCACCTGAAATTTGCGCAGGATATGCGAAGAACAAGAACGCACGACCGGTTAACGCTGGGTTTAAGAAGTTTTTACCCGTACCACCAAACACTTCTTTACCAATCACCACACCAAAGCTAATACCCATCGCTACTTGCCATAGCGGAATATCAGGTGGAACGATTAAAGCGAATAAGATGGAGGTAACAAAGAAACCTTCGTTTACTTCGTGACCACGCACGACCGCAAACAAAATTTCCCATGCAATCCCTACCGCAAAGGTAGTGATATAAATAGGTAGGAAATAAGCTGCACCATGCCACATATTGCCTAAAATGCTATCAGGGTTATAACCAAAGCTACCAAATAAGCCGATAATCCAGTGATGCCAATCAGCGGCTTGCTGTAATCCCATCGCTGCCATTGCCGTATTAGCTTGATACCCCACGTTATACATACCGTAGAACATAGCAGGAAACGCCGCCAACCAAACGGTAATCATCACACGTTTTAAGTCCACACCGTCACGAACGTGCGACGCATTATGCGTAACACTCTTAGGGCTGGATAAAAAGGTGTCAAACATTTCAAAGATGGCGAAATATTTTTCGTATTTACCACCTTTAGAGAAATGAGGCTCTAAGCCATCAAAAAGCTTACGTAATGGATTCACTTAGCCCTCCTTCTCAAT
>CAZMQC010000086.1:4055-6662 GCA_964568295.1 uncultured Spongiibacteraceae bacterium
CCTTGGGTTAATTCTTCGATACTTGCGCCAAGCACGGTTTTGATTAAACGTGGTTTATTGACTGCTGGGCCTGCCAATGCAATCACGCGCTCGGCATTCAATTTACCCGTAGTAAATAATTGACCAATCGCAATCACATCTTGGTAATTAATGGTCCAAACCACACGCTCTAAGCTAGCAGGACGTAAGAAATGAATGTGTGTACCCGATAGCCCCGCAGGATGCGGTCCTTGGAACGTTTCATAACGCACATTGCTTGCTTTGGCTTTAGGCAAATCTGTATTTGCCGCATGACAGGCATAAACCACATCCGACAAACGGCTTAATACATCAAGACCTGCTGCAAAATCAGCTTTAGCTAATTCAATAATAGACTGGGGATTAGCGGCAAGTGGGTTAGTATCCATCGCGTTAACAAAAATCGCGGCAGGTACGCTATCAATCGCAGGAACACGACTGAATGGACGTGTGCGTAATGCAGTCCAAAGACCCGATTGAACTAGGTTATCTACAACGACTTGGCGTTCTAAGGTTGCCAATTGCGCAGCAGAGAACTGGGCAAAACTGACTTCTTCATTACCTTCAACCGCAATTACCAGCGATTGAAAAACACGCTTTGCACCACGGTTAATCGCGCTAACCGTTCCCGCGACAGGCGCTGTAAAGATAACGCCAGGTGTTTTTTTATCTTCAAAGAGCGCTTGTCCCTTCGCCACCTTATCACCGACTTGCACCAGCATTGTCGGCTTCATGCCAATATAGTCGAAGCCGATAATGCCCACCGAAGATACACGTTTACTGCTTATGGCAGTATCAGGTGCACCTGCAATGGGTAAATCAAGGCCTCTTTTGATCTTAATCATAAGGCTTACCCACACCAGAATGTATTATTACAAGAAGAGTTATTTATAATTTTCGCAATAAATAACCCAGAAATTTCAGCACAAAATTATATGCCTTAATGGCAGCACAAACCACCATTAATACAGGCTGCGCTCATTGAACAACAGCCTGCACATTCTTACTTATTGTTTTGGATAAACCGCGTAAGAAACGCCAGCCATTTGCTCCAAAACACGATGAACTTGGCATGAATAGCCAAATTCATTGTCATACCACAAGTACACAACAACATGCTTACCATTGACAATTGTGGCTTGCGAGTCGTAAATACACGCGCTACGCGTTCCAACAAAGTCGGTTGAAACCACTTCTGGCGAAATCGAATAGGCGATTTGCTTACGCAAGTCCGAATGTAATGCGATGTTACGCATGTATTCATTCAGCTCATCAACGGTGGTTTCTTGCTTCAAGGTTAAATTCAAGATAGCCATTGAAACGTTAGGCGTTGGCACGCGAATTGCGTTGCCCGTTAACTTACCCTGCAACTGCGGCAATACTTTACTTACTGCTTTAGCAGCACCCGTTTCAGTGATAACCATATTCAACGCAGCACTACGTCCACGGCGGTCAGCTTTGTGATAGTTGTCAATCAAGTTCTGATCATTGGTGTAAGAGTGTACCGTTTCAACGTGACCAAACTCGATACCATATTTCTCATCAAGCGCTTTTAACGGCGGACAAATGGCATTAGTTGTACAAGAAGCCGCAGTAATCACTTGATCGCTGTCTTCAATGATATTGTTGTTAATACCAAATACAATATTTTTCAAATTGCCTTTGCCAGGCGCGGTTAGCAATACTTTTGCAGCGCCTTTGCTGGAAAGATGACGACGTAACGCCTCTTCATCACGGAACGCGCCGGTATTATCAATAATAATCGCGTTATTAATACCGTAAGCGGTGTAGTCAATATCTTCAGGCTGCGCGGCATAAATCACTTTAACTTCTACGCCATTAGCTACAAATGATTGACGCTCTTCATCGACGCGAATTGTGCCACGGAAAGCGCCGTGCACAGAGTCGCGTTGTAATAAGCTCACACGTTTAACTAAATCGTTTTTAGCGCCACCTTTACGCACAACAATTGCACGCAAACGAAGATTTTCACCGCCGCCAGTTTTTTCAATTAACAAACGTGCTAATAAACGACCAATACGACCAAAGCCATATAAAACTACATCACGTGGCTCGTGTGACTTGACCGTACCGCCAATTAAATCCGCCACTTCTTGCTTAATATAATCCTCTAAGCTAATACCACTAGCTTTAGCCGCTTCATAGCCTAGCGCCAAACGCCCTACATCAATATGGGCAGGTCCTAAATTGAGGGCAGAGAGAATTTTTAAAACAGGGTAAGTTTCATATTCTGACAACTCGTTTTGCTCGATTTGGCGCACAAAACGGTGAGCTTGCATAATGTCTAATACTGATTCGTTATGCAGCGAATGCCCGTAAATATAGCTCTTAACATTGCGTTCACGATACAATTTACCCACTAATGGGATCATCGCTTCCGCTAAAGCTTCTCGCTCCTTCCAATCAGAAAAGTAATCATCTGGGCGTTCACGTTTCATTTGCGTCACAGCATTCACCTTTACGTTGCACTTGTTAAAAAATGATAAATTTCGGGCGCACATTATCTATTGTTGCAAAATTATTCGCAACCAAAAGCCCCAACAATAGACAAGTTGTCATTATTCAAAA
>CAZMQC010000087.1:0-6658 GCA_964568295.1 uncultured Spongiibacteraceae bacterium
CTTTCATAGCGCGGTGCTAACCGTTAAAATACTTCGCTAATTTATTGCTAAGTTAAGCCTATGTCTGCCATCGCTGATTTCTCCTCCCACACCCCTATGATGCAACAGTATCTAACCATTAAGGCGCAACACCCTAATGTATTGCTGTTTTATCGTATGGGGGATTTTTACGAGTTATTTTTTGAAGATGCGATTAGAGCTGCTGACTTATTGGATATCACCCTAACTGCGCGCGGCCAGTCTAATGACAAGCCCATTCCTATGGCGGGCGTGCCGTTTCATAGCGCCGATGGTTATTTGGCTCGTTTAGTAAAAGCCGGTGAGTCCGTGGCGATCTGTGAGCAAATTGGCGATCCCGCCACCAGTAAAGGCCCCGTCGAGCGCCAAGTAGTACGCATTATTACCCCAGGCACCATTAGCGACGAGGCTTTTTTAGAAGATAAAAAAGATAACTTATTAATTGCCTTACACGTTGTGGACGATATTTACGGCTTTGCCGTGATGGATTTAGCCGCTGGCTATTTTTCTGTTTTTGAAGTAAAAAATACGTCGCAAGCGGCTAATGAATTGTCGCGTTTGCAAGCTGCAGAATTATTGCTGGATGAAGATTTTTCCTTAGATTTTTTAGCGGTTGCGCCGCAAGGCGTTCGTCGCCGTCCTTCGCTTGAATTTGATTTAGATACTGCTAAACGTTTGTTAAACCAGCAATTTGAAACGCAAAGTTTAACTGGTTTTGGCTGTGAACATCTAACCGTTGCTTTGCAAGCGGCGGGTTGTCTGTTGGCGTATGCGCGGGAAACGCAGCGCGGCGAACTGCCGCATATTCGCCGCTTGCAATACGAAAACAGGCAAAATTGCGTACAAATGGACGCCGCTACTCGTCGTAATTTAGAAATTGACAGCAATTTATCAGGCGGTGATAAACATACGCTATATAGCGTGATTAATCATTGCGGCACAAGCATGGGTGATCGTTTACTGCGTCGATGGCTTAACCAGCCACTGAGCAATAAAGGCAAAATTGAAGCGCGACAAGATGTTGTTAGTGAGCTAATCAGCAATTATCTGGCAACCGATACTCATCAATTGCTCAAATCCATTGGCGATATGGAGCGTATTTTAGGACGCATTGCTCTGCGTTCGGCGCGTCCACGCGATTTAGGTCGCTTGCAACAATCCTTAACAGTTTTACCTGAGTTGCAAAACTTGTTAAAAACCAGCGAAAGCGCCCTACTGCAAAACTTATTAAGCGATATTGCCAGCTTTCCTGAATTAGAACATTTGCTGAGCAAGGCGATTATCGACAATCCACCGATGGTTATTCGCGAAGGCGGCGTTATTGCCGACGGCTATGACGCGGAATTAGACGAGCTACGCGGTTTAAGCCAAAACGCCGGTGATTTTTTAATTCAATTAGAGCAACGTGAGCGTGAAAAAACGGGACTTTCTAGCTTAAAAGTCGGCTATAACCGCGTACATGGTTATTTTATCGAGCTAAGCAAAGGCCAAGCCGATAAAGCGCCGTTAGAATATCAACGCCGTCAAACGCTGAAAAATGGTGAGCGCTTTATTACGCCTGAACTAAAAGCCTTTGAAGATAAGGCGTTAAGCGCCAAATCACGCGCGCTAAGTCGCGAAAAGCATTTGTACGACGAGCTATTAGAAACCTTGAATCAATCACTTGCCCCCCTGCAAGTCTGTGCGCAAGCCGTTGCCAGTTTAGACGTGTTATGTAACTTTGCGCTTGCTGCCGATAAATTGGATTTTTGCCGTCCGACTATGCAAGAACATTCGGCTATTCATATTCAGAAAGGCCGTCATGTGGTAGTAGAAAGCGTGCTAAAAACGCCGTTTATTGCCAACGATATTGCGCTAGACGAAAATCGCCGTATGTTGTTGATTACAGGGCCGAACATGGGCGGTAAATCAACCTATATGCGGCAAACTGCGTTAATTGTGTTATTAGCGCATATTGGCAGTTTTGTGCCCGCTGAATCGGCCAACATTGGCTTGGTTGACCAGATTTTCACCCGTATTGGTAGCGCCGATGACTTAGCGGGTGGCCGCTCTACGTTTATGGTGGAAATGAGCGAAACTGCTAATATTTTAAATAATGCGACCGCACGTTCTTTGGTATTAATGGACGAAATCGGACGCGGCACCAGTACCTTTGACGGGCTTTCGTTGGCGTATGCTTGCGCGGTTGCGCTGATCAAAGACATTCAGGCGTTAACCTTGTTTGCTACGCATTATTTTGAGCTAACCACTCTGCCCGAAACTCACCCTAAAGCGGCGAACGTGCATTTAAGCGCGACGGAATATCAGGACAATCTGATTTTCTTACATCATATAAAGCCTGGTCCAGCCAGCCAAAGCTACGGTATTCAAGTGGCGAAATTAGCGGGCATTCCTACTTCGGTATTACAAAGCGCAAGGCAAAAATTGCAAGAGCTTGATAGCAAAGACTTGCATCAAAAAGCCAATTCACCGCAAGCGGCTCAGGGGCAACTAATGTTTGACACACCGCCCAGCAAAATTGAGCTGCATTTAGCTGAGCTTGATATTGATGGGCTAAGCCCTAGGCAGGCAATGGATCAATTGTATTTGTTAAAGAATTTATTAAACGAGTAAATCATGGCACGCGTTGAAATTACCACTCCTGAACATTTTCCATTTAAAACTGAAATCACCGTTTTAATTCAGCATATTAATATCGGCAAACACTTAGCTAACGAGCATTTGGTAGCATTTTTAAATGAAGCACGCGTGCGTTATATGAATACCCTACCCGATGAGCATTTTGGCCCAGTACCGCGCCCGTTTATTAATGCTGACTTGGCTGTGATTTATAAAAATGAAGCGTTTTATGGCGACGTTTTACAAATTGAAGTTGCTGCGCAGGATTTTAATCGTTATGGCTGTGATTTTATTTATCGCCTTACCCGCAAAAGCGACCAAGCCTTAATTGCGCTAGCAAAAACCGCGATGTTGCAATACGATTTTACTACTGGCAAGCTAAAACCAGTCAGCGAACAGTTTCCAAGCTTCTTTAACGGATAATAATGTGCGGCTGCACTTGACAATAACGAGGTCTAAAGGAATAATTGCGACCTTTATTTTATAACTATCTTTTGAGGATTTTTAGGTGGCAAACTCTCTTCAAGCAAAAAAACGTGCTCGCCAAGCTGTTAAAGCTCGTGCACACAATGCAAGTCAACGTTCTATGGTTCGTACTTACATTAAGAAAGTCGTAGCAGCCATTGCAACTGGCGACAAGCAAGTTGCTCAAGAAGCTTACAATGCTGCCGTGCCAGTTATCGACCGTATTGCTGACAAAGGCATCATTCATAAAAACAAAGCAGCTCGTCATAAGAGCCGTTTGAACGCGCAAATCAAAGCATTAGCTTAATCGTTAAAGCGTTCAAATAAAAAAAGCAGACTTCGGTCTGCTTTTTTGCGTTCTGGGATTTTGGTTTGGCAACCTTATAGCTGCCAACCGCCGCCCAAGGCTTTATACAAATCCACTACCGCTTTTAAATGCGCTTCGCGGGTTTGTATCCACTGATCTTTACGTTGATACACGGTGCGTTGCGCATTTAGCAAGGTCATCATTTCATCTTTGCCAAACTGATAGCGCTGTTGCACTAACGCTAGGCTTTTTTCAGCGTTATCCAACATATTGCGTTGCTGTTGCTCTTGTAGTTCGTAACTGTCCAATTGACGCAAGGCACTATCCACTTCTTCTAGCGCGGTGTAAATCGACTTGCGGTATTGCTCAACTAAACTCACTTGTTGGGACTGGCTGATTTTAATTTGATTACGCAAACGCGCCCTGTCAAAAATCACCTGCGTTAAAGAAATATTAGCCGATAGGCTATCAGTACCGCTGCTTAATGAAAGCGCTTTGGTGCTGCTTCTACCCGCCGATAAACTAAGTTGCAAGCTAGGCAATAATGAAGCTCTGGCTTGCTTCACATCAGCATCAGCGGCTTGTAAGCGCGCCTCCGCTGCGGCCAAATCAGGACGGCGAGTTAGCAATTCGCTCGGTACGCTCAAATCTAAATCAGGCAACACCATCGCGCTTAGCATTTCGTCTTGTAAGGCAAAAGGAAAAGGCTCTTGCCCAATTAAAATAGCAATACTAGAACGCAGTTGTTTTTCTTGTAATTGCAGCGGTTCAAGGCTGGCTTGCTGGCTTAATAGGGTAATTTCTTGGCTCATTAAATCCGCTGCAGTAGCCGCGCCATTTTCAAATCGCGCTTGGACAATGGCATAGCTTTGTTCGGCAATACGAATATTTTCTTGCGCGTGCTGTAGGCGCTGCTTAACGCTCAACCAGTTAAACCAGTTCGAAGCGATGCTGCTTAGCAAGGTTAACCGCGCCGTTTCGTAGTCGTATAATTGCGCTTTAAAACTGGCTTTAGCCGATGCGGTACTAGCGTAAACTCGCCCCCACAAATCCAATTCATAATTAATACCCACCGCCACACGACTGTTTTCAGCGGTATTCCAATCTCCTCCCGATGGACGATTGCGGCTTGCGCCTGTTCCAGCGGTTAAGTTAACTGCGGGAAACAAGCTCGCGCCGGCATTATTCATTTGCAATTCAGCTTGCACAATGCGCTCGGTGGCTACGCGTAAATCGGGGCTATTGCTTTGCGCGTATTCAATTAAACGATTCAGTTCGGGCGATTGAAATTGCTGCCACCATTGGGTATCAATCTGCGCTTGCTCGCTGGTTTGCCAATCGGGGGCAAGGCTTAACTCTGGTCGGTCGATTGCCTTAATCGAGTGACACGCGGGTAAGCTTGCAATCAATAAAATATAAAGCCATCTCATACTATTACTCAGCCGCCAACGCAGTTACAGGGTCTAATAAAGCCGCTTTTCTGGCGGGTAAAAAGCCAAAAATTAGTCCAGTGAAAAACGCACAGCTAAACGCAACAATCACAGGTAATAGCGAATACACCACAGGCGTTCCAAGGCTTGCAATCACAGCGGTTGCTGCCAGTCCTAAAAATACACCAATCACCCCGCCTAGCGCAGACACTACCAAAGCTTCAATCAAAAACTGTTGCAAAATATGACGAGTACGCGCCCCAGTTGCCATACGAATACCGATTTCACGGGTTCTTTCGGTAACACTCACCAGCATAATATTCATCACGCCAATACCGCCCACTAACAGCGAAATAGCGGCAATCGATGCCAATAAAAATGTCATGGTATTTTGCGTTTCGGATACGGTATCAATGAGTGATGCCATATTGAAGATTTGAAAATCTTCTGTGCCGTGTCGTGCCAACAGTAATTCATGCGCTTGTTGCTGCGCCTCATGCATATCATTGCCGTCCAATACCGCAATGGTTACGTTGCGCAAAAAGGTTTGCCCCATAATGCGCAAACTGCCTGTGGTATAAGGTACAAACACCACGTTATCTTGATCTTGCCCCATCGGGGACGCGCCACGCTCCTGCATAACGCCGATCACTTGAAACAGGATATTGTTAATAATGATGTATTCGCCCAATGGGTTTTTATTTTTGAAAAACTTTTCGGCAACAGTTTTACCAATCACCGCAACGGTGGCATAGTTGCGCTCGTCTTCTTCATCAAAAAACAAACCAGTTTGCGTGTACCACTGTTTTGCCTCTGGAAAACGATAAGAGGTCGCATTCACCTCGCCACTTAAATCGTCGGATTGATAACGCAAAGTATAGCTACCCGTAAGTTCGGGTATGGCTAACACGTGGGGCAGTTCGTTCAGCGCCTCTACATCGGCAGGCACTAGCGTTGCCACGCTCCAACGACCGCCGCGCTGATTAGGCCCACCGGGGCGCACCAAAAGTAAATTGCTGCCCATCGCGCTAATACGGTCAACCACCGCTTTTTTAGCGCCATCGCCAATGGCCAACATGCTAATCACTGAGGCAACGCCAATCACAATACCAAGCAAAGTTAAAACCGTACGAAATACGTTGCTAGATAGCGAGCGAACGGCAGTTTGCAAGCCAACCATTAGCTCGCTGATGATGCTCGGCTCACCATGCAAAACCGCAGGCGAGCTTTCTTGTGTACTTTGTTGTTTTACCCCCGTATCTGCAATAATCAAGCCATCACTGATTTCGATTTGCCGATGCGCGTGTTGCGCCACCTTCGCATCGTGGGTAATTAAAATAATGGTGTGACCTTGCTCGGAAAGTTCTTGCAACAGACGCATCACGTCTTTACCGCTTTGACTATCAAGCGCGCCGGTAGGCTCATCGGCAAGGATAATTTTGCCGCCATTCATTAAGGCGCGCGCAATCGAAACGCGCTGCTGCTGCCCGCCTGAAAGCTGGTTTGGTTTATGGTGAATACGTTCCGCCAAGCCCAAATGGCTTAATAATTGTTCGGCGCGCTGCTGCCTTTGACTGGTGGTTAAACCTGAATAGGTTGCCGGCATTTCAACGTTTTCAAGCGCCTGCAAACCCGGCAATAAATGATAACCTTGGAAAATAAAGCCAAACGCTTCACGGCGCAGTTCCGCGAGTTCGTCATTGCCCAATTGCGCAACGTTCTTACCTTGGAAAAAATACTCGCCGCCGCTGGGTTTATCCAAGCAACCTAAAATATTCATCAAGGTGGATTTACCCGAACCCGACGCGCCCATAATGGC
>CAZMQC010000088.1:0-5082 GCA_964568295.1 uncultured Spongiibacteraceae bacterium
GCGGAATATTGTTTTACTTCTGATCAAGTGTTTTATCTGCCGCAGCGCCCGCAACGCATTGCTATTGTGGGCGGGGGTTATATTGGTTTGGAATTTTCTGGCATTTTTAATGGCTTAAAATCTGAAACACACTTATTGCTGCGTAGCCAATTATTGCGTGGTTATGACGCGACCGTTGCGCAATTTGTTAAGCAGGAAATGAGCAAAAAGGGCGTGAATATTCACGAGCATTGCCAGATTGAAAAAATTGAAAAGCAGGGTGATGCCTATTGTTGCTATTTAACTACGGGTGAAACTTTGGTTGTTGACGCAGTGATGTACGCTGCGGGTCGGCGCGTGTTAACTGATGATTTAGGTTTAGAGCATACGCACGTTCAATTGCGTGACAACGGCACGATTATTGCTGATGAGCGTTTTCAAACTGCTGAACCGTCGATTTTTGCCTTGGGCGATGTGCTCGGTACACCCGAATTAACACCGGTTGCCTTGGCGCAAGCGATGGTGTTTGTTGATCAGCAGTATGGTGAAAATACTCGCCAAATGTCTTATCAAGCCATTCCAACCGCGATTTTCTGCCAGCCTAATTATTCGTTTGTTGGGCTGAGTGAGGAAGAGGTTAAACAGCAGGGTATTGCTTGCGATGTTTATGTTTCTGAGTTTCGTCCGATGAAACATACGCTATCGGGTAGCGAAGAGCGAGTTTTGATGAAGATGTTGGTATCGCAAGCGGATGATAAAGTGCTGGGCGTGCATGTAGTCGGCAGTGATGCGGGTGAGCTGATTCAAGGCTTTGCTGTAGTGGTGAAAGCGGGCTTAACCAAGGCGATGGTGGATAGTACGATTGGCATTCATCCAACCATGGCGGAGGAGTTAGTTACCCTGCGAGAGAAAAAATATAGCTGCTAAGCGCCTAGCTACTTGCAAAAAACGAGCTTACAGGGTAGCTTGCTTGCAATAAAATAACAAAAACAGAGTTGCCAGTATGTCTGTTGCATATGTCAATCCGCAGGTGACGGTTTCTAAATCACCCATTATTAAGCAGGTGAACAGTTCTTGGTTACTGTCGCTTTATTCGATTATTCCGATTGCTTTTTTGGTAGTGCTAGTTGATTACTTATTTTTAGGTCATCAATTGCGTGATCATTATTTACCGAGCAACCCAGCAAGCCTAGTGATTTGGGCGATTATTTTTAACTTCCCGCATATTACTTCTAGCCTAATCACCTTAATTGATGATGAATATATTCCATTTTATAAGCAGAAGTTCTTGCGTATTTTGGTGTTCATTACGGTTGCAGTTTTTGCGATTAACTTTGGCTTGCCAGCGTTGTTTCCTGGCTTGCCGAGTATGATGGCGTTCGGTTTATTCTTTGCTTTTTACGCATTTTATACCATGTATCACGTACTTTCGCAGCAATTCGGCGTGGGTATGATTTTGATGAAAGTGAAATCGGGTACGCCCGCTTATGAGCGTTGGCGCTGGGCGGGGGCATTTGCTGCCTCGTTTATGTATGGCATGGTGTTTGCTGAATATCCTTTGAAGCAGATGGTAATTAATGGTATTTCTGCTTATCAAGTATTTGGTGTGTTGGCGGCTGTCTTTATTGTTTTGGCGACCATTCAGGGTTTATTGCTCACTAAGCAATCGCAGCGCGGGTTAGGTACATGGTATGTGCGTAGCAATGTGGCAATGCTGATTGCGACTTATGCATTATTAATGTTGGGCTATGGCTTTTTTGTGATTGCGATACCGCGCTTGGTGCATGATATTACCGCGTTAAGCATTTATAGTGTGCATGACACAAACCGTAATAGCGAAAAGCAACATAATTACATTTATCGTGCTTTGTCGTTCTTAAAAGTATCGCCGTTAATATTGTGTACTTTGTTAGCTGTTTTTGTGGCGAATTCGATTGAATGTGGCGCTTATTTGATTGATACGTGGTTGGGCTTTCAATCGGTGAGCGAGTGCGCGTTGCAGCATTTCTATACACCTGCCAGCGAGGCTAATGTGTTGCCACAGTCTATGCAGATTTGGTTGCAAATTATGTTTGTTTGTGGCTTTTTCCACTATTACATAGAAGGCTTTGTTTGGAAGCATGATGCGGTGCATCGTCACGCCATCAAATTTAGCTAATTTTTATTGCAGAGTTGCAGATATTTAAAAGCAGGATTATCTTTTAAATATCTGCTGTTTTTAAGTGGCTAAGTAAGCTTATTTGCCTTTTTGTTTGTTTCTCAGCATATATTGCGCTAGAAATGCTTCGATACGCTCAAACGGAATATGATCACCTGCGTCTTCGCCATAATAAGCTTCTGCGATATGACCAAATTCATCGATTAAAAAGTCAGCGGGCATAATATTAGTCGTATTAACGCCTGCTAAGCCTTTAAACGCGCTTGCAAACCCTAACACGGCCCCCCTTTTAACAAGGTTGGAAAGCGTGTTAAAACCGCCTTTAATTTTTTCCAGAATGAACGTTGTACGCCATAAATTTCGTAAGCGGCACCGGTTGGTTAGGCGGCAACCGCAAAAGGGTGCTCGCGTTGCAAGATAAAACGCTTAACTTCCGCAGGACTAGAGGCAAACACCGCAACGATCTCTAAGCCCATTGCGTTTAATTTGGCATAGCGTTGGGTTAATTGATAAAGCTGCATATTACAAAAAGGGCAGGCCGCATCACGGAAGAACGCCAGTAAGTAAGGACGCCCCTCACCGACTTTGATTATATCGCCATTTATATCTTGGAGTTGAATTTTAGGAGCTGCATCAGGAGCGAGTAAGCGTATAATAACCCTTTGTTTTATGTGTAATTGTTGTTTTTTGTGCAGTTATTATGGGATTGATAATAGAAAAAATCAACGACAGTTCAAAACAGATAAAAGCATGTATGCAAAGATTATGAATACATGCTTTTAAGCGGGCCTCATTTGCGTTTAAGCATAAACTCTAAGGTTTTATCAGTTTTTTTACCGTAAGGCGGAATCATGCCAGACAAGCGCATCATGTTTAGCTTGGTTTGAGTAAACACGCCTTTAGCATGGCTAAAGGTTTTAAAGCCATCGAAGCCATGATAATTGCCCATGCCAGAAGGGCCAATGCCGCCAAATGGAATGTCTTCTACGCCCGCGTGAGCAATCACGTCGTTAATGGTGACGTTGCCAGATGTGGTGTTATGCAGCACCTTATCTTGCTCAACTTTATCGCGACCAAAGTAATATAAAGCCAGAGGGCGCGGGTGGCTGTTAATGTAATCAATGGTTTCTTGTATGTGTTTATAGCCTTTTATAATCACCGCTGGGCCAAAGATTTCGTTCTGCATAATTTTGCAGTCTTCAGGCGGATTAACAATTAACGTGAGTGGAATTTTATGGGTACAGGTTTGCGCAGTAAAATCTTCATTGGCTGGGTTGATTACGCGCACATCCGCACCACGCTGTTTGGCATCGTCAATATAGGCGTTAATGCGTTGGCAGTGACGTTGGTTAACTACCGAGCTATAGTCAGGGTTGTCGAGCATTTTTGGAAACATGCTTTTAATATGCTCGCTACCTAATGTAATAAAATGTTCGAGTTGCTCTTCAGGAACAAAAATATAATCGGGTGATATACAGACTTGCCCCACGTTAAGCGCTTTACCAGTGAAAATACGCACAGCAGCTTCTTTAAAGTCTGCGCTACGGCTAACAATGGTAGGCGACTTTCCGCCCAGCTCTAAAGTAACAGGGGTTAAGTTTGGCGCTGCAGCGGCAAGAATATGGCGAGCAACGCTGGTTGCACCGGTAAAAATAATGTGGTCTAACGGTAGTGCGGCAAATGCTGCGCCCACATCCGCTTCGCCTGTTACGCCAACCAATTCGGTTTCATCAAAGTATTTGGCAAATAACTGCTGAATTAAATCAGAGGTTTTAGGTGTTACTTCGGTTAGTTTGACCATGGCACGATTACCAGCAGCAAAAATACCAACCACGGGAGTAATCGCCACAAATGCAGGGAAGTTCCAAGTAGTAATGTTACCAACAACACCTTTAGGTTGATAAAGCACTTCTGCACGAGCACCTAATAAGCCTAAAGGAAAGGGTGATTTGCGTTTTTCAGGCTTCATCCACTGAGCAAGCTGCTTTTTAGTTTGCTTAATCGTTTCTAAGGTCGCGAACATATCCGCAACACGCGATTGATGCGGTGAACGATGACCAAAATCTTCACTCATCGCCTGGCACAAAGCGTCTATATTATCGTGCACTAAATTTTCTAAACGATTAATGCGGTCTAAGCGTACTTCAAGGCTGGGGTAACCATCCTGAATAAAAGAAGCGCGTTGTTTCTCTAAAATCGTTAGCATTTGTTCGTTGGTCATGTCACTACTCGCTGATTGGCAAAACCTTGGGAATTTGAGGGGCTAATCATACCGTTTTACCAAGAATTTACAAAACAGTAAGTTCTTTTTGTAACAAGCTATTAATTTGCCCTTGAAACATGGCTGTTTGCCCATATATAGACATCATATTTTTGTTTGATGTTTTATTGGAGACAATTGTGGCAAGTAAAGAAACCTTAGGTTTTCAAACCGAAGCAAAGCAATTATTGCAATTAATGATTCATTCCCTTTATAGCAATAAAGAGATCTTTTTACGCGAACTAATTTCCAACGCTTCAGATGCCTGCGAAAAACTACGTTTTGAAGCATTGGCTAATCCTGAGTTGTTTGAAAATAATGCTGAGCTGGCAATTCGCGTTGAGCTAGATAAAGACGCTAAAACGGTCACTATTAGCGATAACGGCATTGGTATGAGCCGTGATGAAGTCGTGCAGAACTTAGGTACCATTGCTAAATCGGGCACAGCGCAATTTTTGCAAAACTTATCAGGCGATCAAAAGAAAGATTCGCAATTAATCGGTCAGTTTGGTGTTGGTTTTTATTCTGCTTTTATCGTTGCGCACGAAGTTGAAGTTTATACCCGTCGTGCTGGCTTAGCGGCTAGTGAAGGTGTACGTTGGACATCTAAGGGCGAAGCAGACTTTACTATTGAGTCGGTTGAAAAAGCAGAGCGCGGTACTAAGATTGTCTTGCATCTCAACGA
>CAZMQC010000088.1:5182-6657 GCA_964568295.1 uncultured Spongiibacteraceae bacterium
CATGATTTTGCTGACCCGTTGACTTGGAGCCACAACAAAGTAGAAGGTAAGTTGGAATACACCAGCTTGCTCTATATTCCTGCCAAAGCGCCGTTTGATATGTGGAATCGTGACGCGGTGCGCGGCTTAAAGCTGTATGTGCAACGTACGTTTATTATGGACGAAGCCGAGCAGTTTTTACCGATGTATCTGCGCTTTGTTAAAGGTGTGGTGGACTCAAACGATTTATCCTTGAACGTATCGCGTGAAATTTTACAGCAAGATCCGCATGTTGATAGCATGAAAAACGCATTAACTAAGCGCGTGTTGGATATGTTGGAAAAACTAGCCAGCGGCGATCAAGAAAAATATCAAAGTTTCTGGGATGCGTTTGGTCAAGTGTTAAAAGAAGGTCCTGCTGAGGATTATGCTAATCGCGAGAAAATTGCTGGCTTGTTCCGCTTTGCCACAACCCATAGTGATAGCAAAGAGCAAAACCAGTCGCTTGCCGATTATGTGTCTCGTATGAAAGAAGGGCAGGATAAGATTTACTATATTGCTGCAGAAAACCATACCACGGCAAAAAACAGTCCGCATTTAGAAGTGTTCCGTAAAAAAGGCATTGAAGTGCTATTGCTCAGCGACCGTGTGGACGAATGGTTAATGAGCCACTTGCAAGAGTTTGATGGCAAGCATTTCCAAGACGTAGGGCGCGGTCAGTTAGATTTGGGCGAGCTTGAAACCGAAGAAGATAAAAAAGCACAGGAAGATTTGGCGAAAACCCATGAAAGCTTAGTGCAACGCGTAAAAGACGTGTTGGGCGATAAGGTGCAAGACGTACGTGTAACGTCGCGTTTGGATGAATCGCCAGCATGTTTAGTTGTGGGTGAGTTCGATATGGGCGCACAAATGCGTCGTATATTGGAACAAGCTGGACAAGCTATTCCAGACAGCAAACCCATTTTAGAATTAAACCCAAGCCATGCGTTAATTGAGCGTTTGGATCAAGAGCAAGATGAAGAGCGCTTTGCTGATTTGTCATCGGTTCTATTTGATCAAGCCTTATTAGCCGAAGGTGGTCATTTGGAAGATCCCGCATCTTATACGCGCAAGCTGAATAAACTGCTATTGGATTTGATTAAATAGTTAGCGATTATTGGCAAGTACAAAGCGTACCTAGCAATAGGTGCGCTTTTTTTATGCGCAAATTGGCAAAACTTAGTGATGTTTGGCTAGCTTAATCCTCTAAAAAAATTGCTATAATGCGACTTTTCAACCTAAGAGAAACATCATGATTAAATTATTAGCTTCTGTGGGCATCGCGTTTTCATTAATGGCGTGTTCAACCATTAACCCATACACTGGCGAGAAAAAAACTTCTCACGCGGTTAAAGGCACAACCATCGGTGCGGCAGCAGGTGCGGTTTTGGGCTTGGTAGCAGGTAAAGACGCTAAATCACGTCGTCAGTACGCCTTGATTGGTGCAGGCGTAGGCG
>CAZMQC010000089.1:0-1086 GCA_964568295.1 uncultured Spongiibacteraceae bacterium
GGTTGGTTGAGTGTCTGCAAAACCTTCTAGCAAATCGCTACCCACTGCGGCAGTGGATAAGTGGCTGGTGTCGGGCGCTACAGCATCGGTTTTACTGCGTTCTGCGGCGGTTAAAATATCACTACCAACGGGTAAGATATCGAATGTCGCAGTCGCTGGGCTTGGTTGGTTTTGCACTGCTGACGGTGCGGCTTGTTGCGGTGTTGGTGGAGTGGTTGTAGCTACCGCTTGAGCGGCAGGTGCAAGCGCCACACCAGAGGGTTTAATATGGATTTTAGCGCCAACTTTTTCAAAGTGCTGTTTGAATTTAAGTGTGCTTTCTCGGTCTAATTCTTTCTTTAAAGTGACGGGGTTGCCTGAAAATAGCTGTTCAATTTTTTCGGGTGATGCTTTAAAAAGCGTAGCAAACTGCTGTTTAACTTGTTCCATCGGAAAGTTATTTAGGCATTCGCCGCGAAAGATGATGTCAAAGCGTGGTTCAGACATTATGTTGTCCTTATTATTTATTGCTATGATGAGTCATTATAAAACATTTACCCGTAAAGGTTAGCGTTCTGTAGTAAGATTATCCGACTAAATAGAGTGATAGAGCCAATCTAACAAAATGAAGATTAATACTCCAGCCTATGTACCCACTCGTTTTGCCAAATCGTTATTAAAACTGGCTGAACAGCAACAATTTAATGTGTCTGCCTTGTTACATAAGGCGGGTATCGAATTTAATCCGCTTGATGCCAGCGCGCCAGAAAATATTTCAGCCTTTCAATATAGTCGTTTATACCAACAAGTTCTGACTCAGTTACAAGATGATAGCTTTGGTATGTACGACGGGCGCGGCATTACCGCTGGCGCATTTCGTATGATGTGCTATTCAATCATTCATTGCGAAACCTTATATAAAGCGATTAAACGCTTGGTTGAGTTTATCGAAGTTTTTTACGACCAGCCGTTGCATTTAAGCATGGTTAAAAAAGGCGATGTGGTGACTATCTCCTATCCTTATTATCAAGGTGCGTCAGATGGTAAGGCGAAAGCAGGGGAGGCTTATGGTTTGTCGATGTGGCATCGCTTTTTTGGTTGGTTGAT
>CAZMQC010000089.1:1186-5165 GCA_964568295.1 uncultured Spongiibacteraceae bacterium
CGTCGTCATTTGCGTAAAGAGGGCGTGAGCTATCAGCAGCTCAAAGATAATTGCCGTAAAGATGCGGCGATTGCCTATTTAAGTCGCCCAGAGCTTTCGGTCAATGCCGTGGCGGCGTTAATGGGCTTTACCGATCCCAGTGCTTTTCATCGTTCTTTTAAAAAATGGACAGGACAAACGCCGGGGCAATATCGACTTGAAGTGCTTGCGTTAGCGCGCGAAGAATAGTCGGTTTGTCCATAAAAGCTAGTTCGGTGTCCGTATTTGCCCTTGAGTTTTCTTGCATTTTAAGTAATCTACCGTCGCAAATTTTTAACTGAAATTCTTAAACGTGATTTTACTAAAACTTTTTGCTAAAAATCGTTATAATTTCGCGCTTTAGCTCTTGCCTGACTGTTCTTGCAAGAGTTTGAATTTCTGCAACCGTTTATTAACTACCTAATATAGGAGCTCACATGGCAAACGAAGCATATATTTTTGATGCAATTCGTACCCCTCGCGGCAAAGGCAAACCCGGTGGCGGTTTGTATGAAGTCAAACCAATAGATATGGTTAAAAATCTATTGGATGCGATGCAAGAGCGTAACAACTTAGATAGAGACTTAGTTGAAGATATGATCTTGGCAACAGGTGAACCTGTTAATGAGCAAGGTCAGAATATTGCCCGTACCGCTTTGGTTTATGCGGGTTGGGAAAAAACCACAGGGGCGCAGTTGCACCGTTACTGTGCAGGCGCGTTAGATGCAACTAATAATGCTGCGGCTAAAATTCGTGCAGGTTTTGAAGATTTAGTATTGGCAGGCGGCGTGGAGTCCATGTCGCGTTTAGGCATTGGCGCATCTGGTGCGGCAGCGGGCGATCCATGGGTTGCGATGAATTCTTATGGTATTTCGCAAGGTTTGGGTGCCGATTTAGTTGCCACAATCGACGGTTTCAGCCGTGAAGACGTTGATCGCTATGCAGCAATGTCACAAGAACGCGCAGCTAAAGCATGGGCAGAAGGCTATTTCAAAAAATCGATTGTACCTGTTCGTGACATGAACGGCGTTGTGGTGTGCGATCGCGATGAATTAATTCGTCCGACCACGATGGAAAGTTTGGCTAAGTTAAAGCCTTCGTTCCAAATGTTTAACGATTTTGGTCATGGCGATTTCTTAAAATTCAAATACCCTGAAATTGAAAACGTTAACTGTGTGCATACGCCAGGTAACTCGTCAGGTATCGTTGACGGCGCTTCATTGATTTTGTTAGGTAACGAAACGGCGGCGAAGAAAACTGGCTTGAAACCACGTGCGCGTATTGTTTCAGCTGCTTTGGTGGGCACAGAGCCAACCATTATGCTAACCGGTCCAGCGCCTGCGACTGAAAAAGCTTTGGCGAAAGCAGGTTTAACCGTAAAAGATATCGACTTGTTTGAACTTAACGAAGCGTTTGCTTCTGTAGTTTTACGTTATCAACGCGTGTTGGGTATTCCAGACGAGAAAATCAACGTGAACGGCGGCGCGATTGCGATGGGGCATCCTATCGGTGCAACCGGTGCAATGATTGTGGGTGCGTTAATTGACGAGTTAGAGCGTCGTGGCTTGAAGCGCGGTGTTGCAAGCTTATGTGCAGGTGGCGGTATTGGTATCGCAACCGTGATTGAGTTAGTTTAAGCCACAGCAAAAGATTTCGAGGAATAACAATGAGCTATATTCGTTTAGAAAAAGATGCAAACGGCATCGTTGAATTGATTTTCGACCAACAGGGCGAAAAAGTAAATAAAATGGGCGACGAGTACATTGCTGCGATGACCAAAGCAGTCAATGAACTGGAAGCGATGAAAGACGACATCAAAGGTGTTTATGTTCGTTCAGGCAAAGACACTTTCTTTGGTGGCGGCGACTTAACCAAATTGCTTGAATTGCCAACGGAGATGGACGAAGCGCAAGCGACCCATTTGTTCAATGGCGTACTTGAAGCGAAAGCGCCTTTGCGTAAATTAGAAACCTTGGGTGTACCAGTTGCAGTGGGCATGAACGGTGCAGCGTTAGGCGGTGGTTATGAAATCGCGTTAGCGTGTCATTACCGTGTGGCGGTTGAAAGCGCCAAAATGGGCTTGCCAGAAGCGCAATTAGGCTTAATGCCGGGCGCGGGTGGTGTAGTGCGTATGGTGCGTTTGCACGGTTTGCAAAATGCCGTTACCTTCATTTCACAAGGTAAGCAATTCAACGGTCAACGCGCATTAGATAATAATTTCTGTCACGCGATTGCTAAAGACGAAGCAGAAATGCACAAATTGGCAAAAGAGTGGATCTTAGCTAACCCTGAAGCAAAACAACCTTGGGATGTACCGGGCTATAAAATTCCTGGCGGTTCACCTGCGGATAAAGCGGTTGATCAAGGCTTGGAAGGTTTATTGTACTTCGGTCCTGTTAACGTCATGGTTAATACGTGGGGCAACTTCCCAGCGCCAAAAGCGATTTTTGCGTGTATTGCTGACGTAGCGCGTGTGGACTTTGATACCGCTGAGAAAATCGAATCACGTTATTTTGTGAGCCTCATGCGTTCGCAAGTGGCGAAAAACATGATTAGCACGTTCTTTTTCCAAATGAACGCTCTGCAAGGTGGCGCTAGCCGTCCGCAAGGTATCGCGCGTACTCAAGTGAAAAAATTGGGTATTTTGGGCGCGGGTATGATGGGTGCAGGCATCGCTTTGGTTGCCGCGCAAAAAGGTATTTCGGTGGTATTGAAAGATATTAGCCAAGAAAATGCCGACAAAGGTAAAGCCTACGCGAAAAACGTGTTAGAGAAAAACAAACGTCAAGATCAATCTAAAGTGCCAGCCATTTTAGAGTTGATTAAACCTAGCGCGAATGCAGCGGATTTGGCGGATTGCGACATCGTGATCGAAGCGGTATTTGAAGATCGTAAGATTAAAGCCGCTGTGACCAAAGAAACCGAAGCGGTAACCGCAGCAAGTAGCGTATTTGCCTCAAATACCTCATCGTTGCCGATTACTGAGCTGGCACAAGCGTCAAGTCGACCAGAAAACTTTATTGGTATGCACTTCTTCTCACCAGCAGAAAAAATGCCGTTGGTTGAAATTATCTGCGGTGAAAAAACCTCGGATGAAGCTTTGGCTAAAGCATTCGATTTAGCGCAACAACTTGGCAAAACACCGATTGTTGTGAATGATGGTGAAGGCTTCTTTACAACGCGTGTTATCGGCACAACCGTAACGCAAGGCGCGGAAATGGTATTGGAAGGCATTAATCCAGTATTAATTGAAAACGCAGCGAAACAAAACGGTTCACCAGTTGGTCCGTTAACTGCGATTGATGAAATCAGCCAAGCAACCGCTTACAAAAACGGTCAGCAATTAAAAGCAGACGTGATTGCCAAAGGCGGTGAGTGGAAAGAATCGCCAGCTTCAATTTTGGTTGGCTTAATGGTTGAGAAATTTGACCGTAAAGGCAAACAGTTTGGCGGTGGTTACTACGAGTACCCAGAAGGCGGCAAAAAATATATTTGGCCAGGTTTAAAAGCTGAATTTGCACCGAACGGTTACAAAGAAATTCCATTTCAAGACATCAAAGATCGTTTAACGTTCTGTCAGTCGCTTGAAGCGGTACGCGCGATGGAAGATGGCGTTGTTATTTCAGCGGCAGATGCAAATATCGGTTCGATTATGGGCATTGGTTTCCCAGCGCAAACCGGTGGTGTGTTCCAGTTTATTAATGCTTATGGCGTTAAGAAATTTGCAGAGCGCGCACAAGAGTTAGCCGATAAATACGGTGAAGTCTTTAACCCACCTGCGTTACTATTGGAAAAAGCGGCAAAAGGTGAAAACTTCTAATTTTGCCTTGTAGAAAAAACCGCGACTTGTTCGCGGTTTTTTTATTGGTTTTGCAAAAGAATTTGTTATGAATATTAGTGATATTAAAAAGCTACAGCAAAAAAAATACCGAGAGCAGTTTCAGCATTATTTACTGGAAGG